>JAEERN010000127.1 GCA_016285815.1 Clostridiales bacterium | reverse complement strand
TCTGCGGTGCTGTGCTTCTGTCTTTCCATTGTTTAATTTACAAGGTACTCCCCGTCTCCCGCTCCCCCGGAGGATCTTTCCCCCGAACGCGGTCAACGTTCGCCATTATACCACAGCGCGCAGGAAAAGTCAAGCGATTTTTCCATGCGTTCTCAAAAAATTTTTCCTTCGCTTATGCGCTTTCCATAAAGCCCTCGGACTGCCGTCAAAAACGCCCCCGGACGCGCCGCGCCCGAGGGAACGCTTCGTTCTGATCGGGGTTCACTCGTCCTCGTCGAACCGGATCTCGATCCGGTCGCCGTCCGCGCCGACGCGCGTCTCCGCGAAGATCGCCTGCGCCTCCGCAGCATAGGCGGTCGGCGCCGGCATGGAGGGACTGAAGTGGGTCAGCCAAAAGCGCCGCGGCGCCGCGGCGCGCGCCAGCTCCGCCGCCTCGGCAAAGGTCATATGTCCCGAGGCGCGGGCCCGGTCCCGCTTGTCCGGTTCGCCGAACATGCCCTCGCACACGAACAGGTCCGCGCCGGCCGCCATCTCGGAGATGACGCGCGCCGGCCGCGTGTCGGTGACGTAGACGAACCGCAGGCCCCGCCGCGGCGGGCCCAGGACCATGTCCGCGGTGTAGACGGACCCGTCGTCCAGGGTCACCTCCGGCTGCTTCTGCAGCCGGCTCCACGCCGCCAGAGGGACGCTGTTCCGCCGGGCCTTTTCCACGTCGAACCGGCCCGGCCGGCTGACGTCCAGCCGATAGCCCCGGCAGGGCACCGTGTGGCGCAGGGGAAAGGACGTGAGGCGGCAGTCGCCCCACGTCAGCACGGCCTCGCGGCCGCTCTGTTCCTCCAGCACGATGTCAAAGGGCAGCTCCGGCGCGATGACGCGCAGGCTGTTCACCACGCGTCCCACCCCCGCGGGGCCGACGATGGTCACCGGCTCGGTCCGCCCCTCGTTCCCCATGGACAGCAGCATGCCCGGCAGGCCGCTGACGTGGTCCGCGTGGAAATGGGTGATGCAGATCCGGTCGATGGGCTTGAAGGTGAACCCGCACTCCTTCACGGAAAGCTGGGTCCCCTCGCCGCAGTCGATCAGCGTGCAGGACCCGTTCCGGCGCAGCATCACCGAGGCAAGCCTTCGGTTCCGAAGCGGCATGGTGCCGCCGGTGCCCAACAGGGCGACTTCCAGCACGGCCTACTCTCCCGCCTCGACGACGCGCAGCGTGATTGCGGCCGTCACGTCGTACCCCAGCTTGAGCTTGACGGGATAGCTGCCCAGCGCCTTGATGGGCTCGTCCAGCGACAGCTTGCGCTTGTCCACGGCGACGCCCGTGGCGCAGGTCACGGCCTCGGCCACCTCCGCCGCGGTGACCGCCCCGAACAGGCGGCCGGCCGAGCCGCACTTGGCGGCCAACTCGACGGTCTTGCCGTTCAGCTTTTCCCGGGTCTCCACTGCGGCCGCCTTTTCCCGCTCCGCCTTCTGGCGGCGCGCCTCGTCCTGCAGCTTCAGGGTGTTCAGATTCTCCGCCGTGGCTTCGATGGCGAGCTTGCGCGGCAGCAGATAGTTGCGCGCGTACCCGTCGGAGGCCTCGACCAGATCGCCCTTTTTGCCGTGTCCCTTCACGTCGGCCTGAAGGATCACTTTCATCGTTCTCTCTTCCTTTCTTTCCCTCGTTTCCCCGTTCCGGACGCCCGCGTCCCGTCACCGCTGTTCATACTGGTACAGGGTGATGGCGTCCTTCAGCATGCTGACCACCTGGTCGGCGGTCTTTCCCTTGATCTGGACCCCCGCGGTGGTGAAATGTCCGCCGCCGCCCAGCTTTTCCATGATGAGCTGGACGTTGATGCGGCCCAGCGAGCGGGCCGAGACGGAGATCGTGTCCTCGAAGGGGAAGACCACGAAGGAGCCCGCCACGCCCATAATGTTCATCAGATCGTCCGCCGCTTGGGCCGCGACGGCCCGGTCCACGGGTTTTTCCGAAACGCTCAGCGCGTAGATCCCCTCGAAGAAGGTGGCGCGCTTGACGATCTCCGCCCGCTCGATATAGCTGGCCAGATCGCTTTGGAACATCTTTTTGATCTCGATGGAGTCCGCGCCGTTGCGCCGCAGATAGGCCGCCGCCTCGAAGGTACGCACGCCGGTCTTGACGGCAAAGCTCTTGGTGTCCAGCACGATGCCCGCCAGCATGGCGCTGGCCTCGGCCCGCAGCATGTCGCCCGGGTCCAGCAGATAGCTCAGCACCTCGACGATGAGCTCGCAGACCGACGAGGCCGTGGGCTCGTGGATGTTCAGCACCGCGTTATCGATATAGTCCGCCACGCGGCGGTGGTGGTCGATGACGGCGATCTTGGAGAACGCCGTCAGCAGATCCGTGCGCTCGACGTAATTCCGGCGGTTGGTGTCCACCACCACCAGCAGCGAGCCCGGCTTGATCTCGATCATGGCCTGCTCCGGCGTCAGGAACACGTCCCGATAAGCCGGCTCGTTCTCCAGCAACTCGATGAGCTGGCCCGCGTTGCAGAGGTCGCGGTCGATGATGATGCGGCACCGCTTTCCGAACTTCCGCGCGGCGCACACGATGCCCACCGCGCCGCCCAGGCTGTCCATATCCGCCACCCGGTGCCCCATGGCGTAGACGTCGGTGCTGTCGTGGATCAGGCCGCGCAGCACGTTGGCCATGATGCGGGACTTGACCTTGGTGTGCTTTTCCTTTTCGTGGGTCATGCCGCCGAAAAAGTCGAAGCCCTTTTTCGTCTTGACCACGGCCTGATCCCCGCCCCGGGAGAGGGCCATCTCCAGCGCCAGCGTGGAGTATCGCTCCAGTTCGCCCAGATTTTCCGCGTCCCGGCCGATGCCGAGGCTGACCGTCAGCTCGGCCCCGCCGGCGGTCCGGATCGCCTTGACCTTTTCCAGCAGCTCGAACCGCGACGCCTCCATGCGCCGCAGGGACCGCTCGTCGGTGCAGATCAGATAGCGGTCCCGGTCCACCTTGCGCAGCACGCCCACCGCGCCGGTCTCGTCCAGCCACCGGCGCAGCACGCCGTCCAGCTCGGCCATCATGGAGGCCCGGTCGGACTCGGTGCCGCCGCGGCTGATCTCCTCGTAGTTGTCGCAGACCAGCTCGCCCACGATCAGGCGGTTCTCCTCCAGCTCGGCGCGAAGCGCGAGCTCCTGCGTCTTTTCGATCCAGTACAGCGCGGCGAACAGGTTGCCGTAATCGCCCTTTTCCGGCCGGATCAGGCTGGAATACACCTCGAACACGCGGCCGTCCACCTTCTGAAGCTCGGGCATCTGGACACTGCCCTCGATGATCCACTTCAACTCGAAGCCCGGGACGATCTCCCGGATCGGCATGCGGAAATAGTTCTTCGGACAGTCGGTCAGGTCGGCGAACGCGCGGTTGCACCAGACCATCTCGCCGGTGTTGACCTTGACCAGCACGATAGGGGCCGGCATGTTCAGCAGCGAATCGTTCACCGCGGCGTCCGCGCTGAAGGACAGGGCCTCGCCCCCGGCCGGGTCCTTCCGGCGGCGCGACCGCACCGCAAGCGCGATCACCAGCGCGGCGAGATAGACCGCCGTCTCCGCCGCGCCGACGTACCACCGGCCCGTCAGGCGAAGCTCGCCGTAAAAGGTGACGGCAATAAACAGCGGCACGGCTGCGAACAGCAGAACGGCCCCTGCGGACACGCCTTTTCTGACACGTTTTTCCTTTTTCAAGTCTCTTTCCGCACCTTTCCGCCCGCCGGCAGTTCCCGCGGCCCGCCGATACCGATACAGGTTGATTATACCAGAAAAAGGCCCGGAATTCAACAGCCCGCCGGGAAAAAGTTGGCCCGCGCCCGCGACGGAGCGCAGAGCGAAGGCCGCCGCCCCCGGACGGTCCCGGGGCGGCGGCCCGAACGGATCTTTTCAAAGCTCGAACAGCGTCGTCTGACGGCTTTCGGGAAGGCCCGCCAGCGCGCCCATCTTTCTCAGGTCCGCCAGCATGGCGTCGCTGACCTTGGGACAGCGGTTGGACAGGTCCTCCACCGAGGTGAAGGGGGCCTTCTGCCGCTCTTCCGCCAGCTCGGCCGCGGCGATCCCGCCCAGGCCCGGAACGGTCTGGAACGGCAGGCGCAGGGCGCCGGCCGCCTCGTCGATGGCGAAGAACTGCGGCTCGGACCGGTAGAGATCGATGGGCAGGAACCGGAAGCCCCGGCAGAAGAACTCGTGGCAGATCTCCAGCGTCCGCACCAGCTCTTTCTCCGTCTGCGTGGCCTTGTTGCCCAGCGCGTTCATCTCCCGGATGCGGCGCTTGACGGCGTCGTCCCCCGCCAGCATGACCTCCGCGTCGAAGGCCTTGGCCTTGATGCCGAAGAACGAGCCGTAGTACGCCAGCGGCCGATTCACTTTGAACCACGCGATGCGGAGCGCCATGACCACATAGGCCGCGGCGTGGGCCTTGGGGAACAGATAGCTGATCTTGTTGCACGAGTCGATGTACCACTCGGGAACGCCCTTTTCCGTCATCAGCGCGCGCCACTCCGGCGAGATCTTGGGAACGCCCTCGACCTTGGCCTTTTTGCGGACGGTCTCCATGATCTTGAAGGCGGTCAGGGGCTCAATGCCCAGCTTCATCAGATAGATCATGATGTCGTCGCGGCAGCAGATGCACTCGCGCAGGGGGATGCCCTGCTTGACCAGCTCTTCCGCGTTGTCCAGCCAGACGTTGGTCCCGTGGGACAGGCCTGAGATGCGGACCAGGTCGGCGATGGTCTCCGGCTTGGTCTCGTCCAGCATGCCGCGGACGAAGGACGTTCCGAACTCCGGGATGCCCAGCGCGCCGTTGGTGCCGACGATCTCGTCGTCCGGGATGCCCAGCGCCTCGTTGGACCGGAACAGGGACAGGACCTTTTCGTCGTGGATGGGAACGTCCTCCATGCGAACGCCCGTGTTGTCCTCGAGATAGCGCAGGATGGTGGGGTCGTCCTTTCCCAGCAGGTCGAATTTCAGCACGTTGGTGTCGATCGAGTGATAGTCCACGTGGGTGGTGATCATGTCCCCCTCTTTGCCGGCGGGGGTCTGGACCGGCGTGAACTCGTAGATCTCGTGGTCCTTGGGGATGACGATCAGGCCGCCGGGGTGCTGGCCCGTGGTCTTTTTCACGCCGGTGCAGCCGATGGCCAGACGGTTGATCTCCGCCTTGTTCAGCGTGAGTCCCCGCTCTTCACAGTACTTTCGGACGTAACCGTAGGCAATCTTGTCCTGCACCGCGGAGACGGTGCCCACCTTGAACACCTTGTCCGCGCCGAACAGCTCTTTGGTGTGCTCGTGGGCGCGGGCCTGATATTCGCCGGAAAAGTTCAGGTCGATGTCCGGGTCCTTGTCCGCGTTGAAGCCCAAGAACGTGGCGAAGGGGATGTCGAACCCGTCCCGCACCATGGGCGCGCCGCAGCGGGGACAGTTCTTTTCCTCCATATCCGGTCCCAGGTCGGCCTCGGGGTGGAACTCGGAATACTTGCACTTCGGACAGCGATAGTGGGGCGGAAGGGCGTTGATCTCGGTGATTCCGGCGAAGTACGCCACGATGGACGAGCCCACCGAGCCCCGGGAGCCGACCACATAGCCGTTCTCCTCGGACCGCTTGATGAGCTTCTGCGCGAACATGTACATGACGTCGTAGCCGTGGCTGATGATGGGCTCGATCTCCTTGCGGATCAGGTCCGCCACGATGTCCGGCAGCGGGTCGCCGTAAAGCTCCTTGGCCCGGCCCCAGGTCAGGGCCCTCAGTTCGTCCGCCGAGCCGGGCAGCTCCGGCGGGAACAGGCCGTCGGGGAAGGGCTTGGTGCCGTCCTCGCACCAGTCGGCCACCAGATTCGTGTTGGTGACCACCACCTCCCACGCCTTCTTCTCGCCCAGATAGGCGAACTCCTTCAGCATCTCGTCGGTGGTGCGCAGGTACAGGGGCGGCTGGTTGTCGCAGTCCTTGTACCCCTCGCTGGCTTGAAGGATGGCGCGGAAGCGCGCGTCCTCCGGGTCCAGGAAGTGCACGTCCCCCGTGGCCACCACCGGCTTGCCCAGCTTTTCGCCCAGCCGGACGATGCGGCGGTTGAAGTCCTTCAGGTCGTCCTCGGTATAGTACTGCACCTCGTCCTTGCCGCGGCGGATCCCGTCGCGGATCATGAACTCGTTGTTGCCCAAGGGCTGGATCTCCAGAAAATCGTAATACGAGGCGATGCGCTCGATTTCCTCGGCGCTGCGCCCGTCGGCGATGGCGGAATACAGCTCACCCGCCTCGCAGGCCGATCCGACGATGAGTCCCTCGCGGTACTTGTCCAACTCGAACCGGGGGATCACCGGGTTCTTGCGCCGGTTCAGATACTTGATGTGCGCCAGACTGACCAGCCGGTAGAGGTTGACGATGCCCGTCCGGTTCCTGGCCAGCAGGATGATGTGGAAGGTCTTGGCCGGCAGTCCGAAGGTACCGCTGGCCGCGTTGCGGTATTTCCGCGCCGTCAGCGCGGCGTTCAGCCCGGCCAGGGTCTTCACGTTCAGCTCGCTTTCCGCGCGGCGCGCCAGCTCGGCAAAGATGAACGCCAGCGCCGCCGTGTCCTCAGAGGCGGTGTGGTGGCGGAAGCGCGGCGCGTGCAGGTGCTCGGCCACGAGGTTCAGCTTGTAGCGGCCAAGCTCCGGCAGCAGCACCCGGGACATCTCCAGCGTGTCCACGGTGACCGGCTTCCAGTCCAGCCTCTCGCTGTCGCAGACCGCCGCCAGAAAGCCCGCGTCGAAGGACGCGTTGTGCGCCACCAGCGGGCGGCCGCCGCAGAACTCCCGGAAGGCGCGGACCGCCTCGCCCCGCTTGGGCGCGCCCAGGACCATGCCGTCCGTGATGCCCGTCAGCTTGGTGATGTTGGGCGGGATTGGCTTTTCCGGGTCCACATAGGTGTGGAAGGTCTCGCCGGCGACCCCGCCGCGGACCACGACCGCGCCGATCTCGGTGATCGCCTCGCGGTTCACGTCCACGCCCGTGGTCTCCAGATCGAAACAGACAAACTCGCCGTCCAGCGGCTCGTCCGAGGTCCCGCGCACCGCCTCGGACTCCGTGGTGGCCGTGGAAAAATACCCCTCGCAGCCGTAGAGGACCTTGATCCCCTTGCCGGCCTTCAGCGCCTCGGGGAACGCCTGGGTCACGCCGTGGTCCGTCACGGCGATGGCCTTGTGGCCCCAGGACTTGGCCCGGGCAATCAGACTGGACGCCGTGGCCACGGCGTCCATCTGGCTCATGTTGGTGTGCATGTGCAGCTCGACGCGCTTTTCCGGCGCCGTGTCGACCCGCACGGGCTTGTCCGCCCGGACGATGTCGAAGAACTTCAGCACCCGGTCCCCGTAATAGGGGTCCATCTCCATCTGGCCGCGCACCTTGACGTAGGCGCCGACCACCAGGTTCTTGACCAGCTCTTCGCTGTTCTCCACGGCCAAGATGCGCTTGATCCGCACCGAGCCGGTGCGGTCCGTCATGTCCGCGGCGATGATGCGCTGGCGGCCGGAGCGCGTCACGGTGGCCTCGACGAAAAAGATCTCGCCGCAGACGGCGGCGTCCACCGTGTTCTCGTCCAGCTCGCTCATCTTCA
The DNA here is from genome assembly GCA_016285815.1 of Clostridiales bacterium. Lineage (GTDB taxonomy): Bacteria > Bacillota > Clostridia > Oscillospirales > QAMX01 > SIG499. The sequence continues at coordinate 111 of JAEERN010000127.1, read as the reverse complement.
TGACCGCTTCGCCGAAGGGCTTGCCGAAGTAGACGTCCTCCGCCGGCACCGCCGGGGCCCGGGGCCGCGGCGCGCGGCGGGAAAAGGTCTTCTGGGCCGGCGCAGGGCTCT
>JAEERN010000126.1 GCA_016285815.1 Clostridiales bacterium | reverse complement strand
CGCGGCGGCGGCGCGGTGCGCCTGTGCATCGACGAGCTGGCCGAGTGTCTGCCCGCCCCGGGCGGGGACGAGGCCGAGCGCATCGCCCTGCGCGACGCGCTGAACGGCTTTCTCGCGTCTCTGCCGAAGACCGAGCGCGGGGTGTTCCTGCGGCGGTACTGGGCGGCCGCGCCGGTGAGCGAGGTGGCCGGGGCCTTCGGCATGGGCGAGAGCCGCGTCAAGATGATGCTTCTCCGGACCCGCAAAAAATTGCGGGAGCACATGCGGAAAGAGGGGTTTGACCTGTGAACGGAACGGAGTATCTGCGCGCGCTGGACGGCGCGGAGGATCGATTTGTGGAAGAGGCGCTTGCGCCGGAAAAGAAAAAGGCCGCCGGGGAGCGCTCCCGGCGGGTGTGGATCGGCTGGGCCGCCGCGGCGGTGCTGGTGCTGGGCGGAACGGCGGCGGTCCTGCCGCGGCTGGCGGCGGGCCGGACGCCGGGCGAGACGGAGCGGAGCTGGCCGCTGGTGGAGATCCGCGACGTGTTCACCAGTCAGGCGACCGGCAGCCTTGCGGAGACGGCCCTTATCCCGAAGTGGGAGGAAATGGCGGACAGCGAGCGCTTCAACGGCCTGATCTGGCGGGGGAACGAGTATTCCACCCGGGTCACGGTGGTGCCGGCGGACCGGACGGGCGAACTGCTGGGCACGGTGAAGGCCCAGGGATACGATATCTATACGGACGCGGTGCACGAGGCGGAGGTCCGGCTCTACGCCCTGACGGGCGTGACGGAGGCGGCGGCCGTGGCGGTCCAGTTCCCGGACAGCGAGGACCGGTGGGTCTATATCAGCCGCGGCTACCGTCCGGCGACGCTGGGCGAGCTGACGGCCGGGCTGTCGCTGGCGGACGAGGCGTCCTTCGGCGAGGCGAATTACGACCCGCAGCGGACGGACAGGATCTCTTACGTGCGGCTGGAGGACTTTGACGACGCCCCGGTCCATCGGCTGCTGGCGGACAACGCGGACGCGGTGATACTGGACCCGGACACGGATCCCATGCGGATGCTGGCCGAAGACCGGAAGCTGGGCGTCTCGCTGAACGTGCCGCTGGTGGGGACCGAGGACCGCGTGCTGGCCGTCACGGAGAGCGGCTATCTCTACACCAACGCGCTGGAGGCGGCGTATGTGTTCTTCATCGGCGAAGAGCGGGCGCAGGCGTTCCTGGACTGGGTGCTGGACAACGTGCCGGGTGAGGAGATCGTGTACGCCTGGCTCGATCCGGACGCCGCGGAGGACGGCACGGCCGTCGTCTCGCCGGGATGGGCGCCGGGAGATCCGCCGCCCGCGGCGCCTGCCGGGACCGCCGTGCCGGGCGAGCCCCTCGACACCGTGGTCATGACCACCGCCAGCGACTGAAAAAACGCGCGGACCCGGAGGGGGAGAAAGGCCGCGGGGGACGCCCTGCGGTCCGCGCAGAAAGAGATCCGCCGCGCCGGAGGGGGACGGCCCCTTTCCGGCGCGGCGGTTTTTTGCGGGTGCGGAGCGCGGGTCAGGCGCGGACCAGGCGGTGGTAGAACCAGACGCAGCCGGCGCGTTTTTCCAGCGAGACGGTCAGCAGGGCCAGATCGCGGCCGGTCCCCGTCTTTTTCTCGCCGGACAAGGGGTTTTCCAGCACGTACTCCTCGTCCGGGTCCAGCGCCAGACGGGCGGTGAAGCTCTCGTCGGGGCACTCTTTGTTGCGTATGAACAGGGCAAAGCCCTCGTTTTTGACCGGCTCGTGGAAGTGGATGCAGAAGAAGTCCTCCCAGGAGCCGGTGCTTTCCATCTGGGGGTAAAAGTCGCCGTTCAGCTCCAGCTCGGCCGCCTTGCGCCAGAGGGGCAGCATCGTGCGGGCGCGGGCGAAGGACTCTTCGCTGTCCCAGGGATTGGCCGTGAAGGTGCAGGCCGGGGCGAAGGCGTTGAAAAAGCCCATCTCGTCGACGACGGACCTGTCCTCGGCGTCCCACGACATGGTGTGGGCGCGGAAGTAGGGGGCCCACTGAAAAAGCTGCTGATGCTGGAGCTGTTTGAGGCGGTGGTCCCCGCAACCCACGTCGGTGTACTGGAAGGGGACGGCGCGGCGCAGGGTCTCATAGTCGTTGCGGCGGCCGCCGGAGGCGCACGAGTCGAGGAAGAGGCCGGGATTCCGGCGGACCAGCTCGTCCCAGAAGGCGTAGTACCCCTGAACGTGCAGGTTCTCCAGCGCGCCGAGGCGGTCGGGCCCCTCGTTCTGACGCCAGTAGCGGAAGGGCGGAAAGTTGAAATCCTGACGATAGCAGGTGATGCGCGCCTTTTTGATCAGCGCGTCCACCCGGTCGGTGATCCACGCCAACGCGGCAGGGTCGCCCAGGTTCAGCAGGCGGTTGCTCTCTTCCTCGCCGTTTTCGTCCACGGCGCGCAGCAGGAACTCGGGGTGCTCGACGTCCAGCTCGGTGCCGGGCCGGACACGCTCCGGCTCGAACCAGACCATAAAGTCCGCGCCGTTCGCGGCACAGAGCTCGCCGACGGGGGCCAGACCGTTGGGAAAGCGGACCGGATCCTCGACCCACGTGCCCACGTTGGTGTACCACTCGCCGTCGGGACACGGGTAAAAGCCCGCGTCGAACCACCACAGGTCCGGCTTGACGCCGCGCGCGACGAACCGGCGGAAGCCCTCGAGGTGACAGTCCTCGGTGGAACCGGTAAACTCGGCGCCGTGGTACCCGAAGACGTGCAGACAGAGCTTGGGTGGGATGGGGCGGCCGTTCTGGCGCGGCATGACCCGGGCCCGGAAGAAGGCGCGCCAGAGGTTGATCGCGCGGGTCTCGTCGCCCGTGTCGGAGAGCATCAGGACCATGCGCGGCGTGCGCATGGTCTCGCCCGGCAGGATGCGGAACGCACAGTACTTCTGGCCGGCGCGCAGCGAAACGCCCAGCTCGGACGGGGCGATCTCGGCCTTCCACGTGCCGGACCAGCCCACGGCGGCGGTCAGGATCTGGTCCCGGAACAGGACGCGGAAAAACGGATAGGCGCCGCTGCAGGAGGTGCCGTCGTCCTTGGGCGCGAGAACGATCGGGGCGGCGACGGGATCGCGGGACCAGCGATAGCTGTTTTCGGTGCAGTCGTCGCCGCTGCCGTGGACCAGCACCGGATCGGCGCCGCAGAACACCGCGTCCAGCGCGTCGATCCCGGTCAGCAGCTCGCTGGGAGCCTGGCCCCGGTTGGTGAACCAGACGGTGTATTCGGCGACGGGAAAGTCCCGGTGGGTGAGGATCTCGGCCCGGAGCTCCAGCCCGTCGGCGTTTTGGCCGACGATCCGCGTCAGGGTCAGGCCGGCGTCCACGAGCTCGTGGGAGACGGCGGGGGAGAATTCGGCGGGCACGCCGCGCAGGCGCCTTCCGCCCAGCGTAAAGGACAGCGGCAGCGCCTCGGGAGAGGCGAAGGAAAGCTTCCGCGCGGCGAGGCGCAGGTCGTTTCGGGTCACAGTGAATGCCATGGCGGGACCTCCGTACAGATCAGGATAACGTCTGACGGCATTATACCATGCCCGGCGCCGGAGCGCAAGCGGAAATCACGGCGCACGGCGAAAAACCGCCGGTCTCCCGAAAAGCGGGAGACCGGCGGCGTGCGCGGCGGGAGAAGATTACTTGGCTTCGACTTTCTCGATGGAAGCTTCGGGGGCGTTCTTCTTGACGCTCTCGATGCCGTTGAAGCAGCTGGCCTTGGACTTATAGCCCTCGGAGACGGCGATGATCTCGCCGTTCTTGGCCTTCAGGCGGAAGCGATACTCGCCGGCCTTGTCGGTGTAGACCTCGAACTTCGGATGCTTGACGGGAGTGTACCCCTCGACGGTCTGGTCCTCCACCTCGCCGACGGAGTTTCTGCGGACGCTGTCGACGCCCTTGAGACAGGCGGCCTCAGAGGAGTAGACCTCAGAGGTGGCGATGATCTCGCCGTTGCCGGCTTTCAGGTCAAACTTGATGCCGGTCTTGGTCTCTTTCACGATGAACTTTCCCATGATCGATCTGCCTTTCTGATGATAAGATTGCGGAGCGGGCCCGCCCGTAGCGCATTTTGACAAAAAAATTATAACAGACCCGCGGGGGCTTTGTCAAGGGCCAAAAGGGCGGAACGGCCCCTTCGGCGGCGAAAAAAGACAAAAAGCTCCCGTTTTTTTCGCGCCCCCGTTGACAGATCCCGGCTTTGGCGATATAATCAAGGAAATGCCGAAGGAAAGCGGAGCGGAAATGGAAGAAAAACGGAGCGGGAAACAGATCCTGCGGGAATATGCGCTGATGACGGCGGCCACGCTGGCCATGGCGGCGGGGATCTATTTTTTCAAGTTTCCCAACAACTTTGTCATGGGCGGCGTCAGCGGCCTCTCCATGGTGCTGGGCCGGGTGCAGACTGCGGTGTCGCCCGCCACGGTGATGCTGATCATCAATGCGGCGCTGCTGGTGGTGGGGCTGGCGGTCTTCGGCCGCCGCTTCGGCGTCAAGACCATCTACTGCAGTCTGCTGCTGTCGCTGGCGCTGGAGGGGCTCGAGTTCCTGGTGCCCATGTCCGCGCCCATCACCGACGACCCCATGCTGGAGCTGGTCTTCGCCGTGGCCCTGCCCGCGGTGGGCTCGGCGGTGATCTTCAATCTGGGCGGCACCACCGGCGGCACGGATATCGTCGCCATGATCCTGCGCAAATACACCCACTTCAACATCGGAACGGCGCTGTTCTGCGTGGATGCGCTCATCGTGGGCGTCGGATTCTTCGTCAACGGCGCCAAGGCGGGGATGTATTCGCTGGTGGGCCTGCTCATCAAGGCGCTGGTGGTGGACGTCGTCATCGAAAACATCAACATCAGCAAATACTTCTTCATCGTGACCACCGCGCCGGACGAGGTCTGCGCCTATATCAACGCCAACCTGCACAAGGGAGCCACGGTCTGGCCCGGCAAGGGCTCGTACACCCACGAGGACAAGACCGTGATCCTGACGGTCATGACCCGGTCCCAGGCGGTGGCCATGCGGAATCACATCCGCCAGATCGACCCGGGCGCCTTCGTGGTGATCTCCAGCACCAGCGACATCATCGGCAAGGGGTTCCGGAACCCCGTCTGAGGACTGGGCGCGGACCGGAGAGCGAGAGAGAAAAGAGGAGAACGGACGGATGGAACGGATCAAACAGAGCCGGGCGGCCAGCTTTGCCGCCGTCGCGCTGGTCTATGTGCTGGCGGCGGCCGCGGGGATCGCGGTGTACGCTGCGCTGCCCTTCGGGTGGATCTGGAACCTGCTGCTGGCGGACGTCGCCGCCACGGTACTGACCTTCGGGGCCAGCCTGCTGTTCGGCAACGCGTCGGTCTACGACCCGTACTGGAGCGTCCAGCCCATGGTCATCCTGGCGGCCTTCGCCGCGGGAAAGCCGATGAACCCGGTGCGCGCGCTGCTGCTGGCCGCCGTGTTCCTCTGGGGGATCCGGCTGACGGCCAACTGGGCCTATACCTTCCGGGGGTTGACGCATCAGGACTGGCGCTATACCATGCTGAAGGAAAAGACCGGGGCGTTTTATCCGGTGATCAACTTCGTCGGCATCCACATGGTGCCGACGCTCATCGTCTGGGGCTGTGTGCTGCCGGCGGTCTGGGCCTTCCGGGAGGACGCGGCGTGGAACGCGGGCAGCATCGCGGCCTTCCTGCTGTCGCTGCTGGCCGTGGGGCTGGAGCTGGCCGCGGACGTGCAGATGCACCGGTTCCGGCGGCACAGGACGGGGACCTTCATCCGCCGCGGCCTGTGGCGGTACGCCCGGCACCCGAACTATCTGGGCGAGATTCTCATGTGGTGGAGCGTGGCGCTGGCGGCGGTCTGCGTGTTCCCGTCCCGCTGGTATCTGGCGGCCGGCGCGCTGGCCAACACGGTCCTGTTTTTCGCCGTCAGCATCCCCATGGCCGACGGCAGACAGTCCGCCAAGCCGGGTTTCGAGGCCTATCGGGCGGAGACGAGGATGCTGCTGCCGCTGCCGAAACGGAAGAAAAAGCGTTGAAAAAAGACGAAAGCCTCCGGAAGGAGGCACTTCGTAAGGAAGTGCCTCCTTCCTATTGCAATATGAGGTAATTGACCGCGCCGGTTATCGATGGTACAATGACTAAAACAAATCGGGATTTGCAGGGGAGAATACATGATGCTTACTTTGGTCAAGCCGGCTTTTGATGATTTGTGGTTCAGAGAAAAACTGATGGCAGATGAAGAGACCATGTCATATAACGCCAGGTGGGGCGGCACGATCCCATTTCCCGTGGATGCGTGGGAATCCTGGTATGAGTCCTGGGTGAGGAATCCGGGAGCCGATCGGTATTATCGTTATCTGATGAATCCGGAGAATGAAT
>JAEERN010000125.1 GCA_016285815.1 Clostridiales bacterium | reverse complement strand
GCGGCGGCGGCGGCGGATGCGCCGGAGCGCGTGTTTCCCGAGCTGGACGCCCTGTCCGCCCGGGTGCGCCGCCAGAACCAGCTCATCGGCGAGAGCATGGAAGAGCTGCGCGCCCGTCAGGACGAGTTTCAAAGCCTGATCGCCGGCATGAGCGAGGGCTTCGTGCTGGCGGACGCCGACGGCCGGGTCACCAGCTGGAACAACGCGGCCATGGTCATGCTGGGCGCGGAGGCCGGCGGTGTGCTGGGGCTGGAGACGCTCTGCGGCGACGAGACCTGGCGGAAGCTGGCGCGCAGCGCACTGGCGGGCAGACAGGACTCGGGTCTTTTGGAGATCGCCGGCCGCTGCTGCCGGGTCACAATGGTCCCCAACGTCCGCGCCGGGCGGCTGGCGGGCGTCGGCGCGCTGCTCATCGACGTGACCGAGCACGAGCGGCGCGAGGCCATGCGCCGTGAGTTTTCGTCCAACGTGTCCCACGAGCTGAAGACCCCGCTGACCACCATCCGCGGCAACGCGGAGCTGATGCTCAACGGTCTGGTGGCGCCGGGCGACGAAGAGCGGTTCCTGCGCACGGTCTACGAGGAGGCGGGGCGCCTGCTGGCGCTGATCGACGATATCCTGCGCCTGTCCCGGCTGGACGAGGGCGGCATGGAGAAAGAGCGCGGATCGGTGGAGCTATACGCGGTCTGTGAAGAGGTGGCCGACCGCCTGCGCCCTGCCGCCGAAAAGGCCGGCGTGACGCTGACGCTGAGCGGCGAGCCCGCCGTGGTCGACGGCGTGCGCGTGCTGCTGTTCGAGATGATCTACAATCTGGCGGACAACGCCGTCAAATACAACCGGCCGGGTGGCAGCGTTTCCGTTTCGCTGCACAAAAGCCCCGAGGGCGTGCTGGTGACGGTGGCGGACACCGGCATCGGCATCCCGCCGGAGCATCTGGACCGCATCTTCGAGCGGTTCTACCGGGTGGACAAGAGCCGTTCCCGGGCGCTGGGCGGCACGGGGCTGGGCCTTTCCATCGTCAAGCACGCCGCTGCCCTGCACGGGGCGGAGGTGTCGCTGGACAGCCGGCCCGGCGTCGGCACCTCGGTGCGCGTCTGCTTCCCGCCGGAGAGCGGCGCAGCGACTGACGGGAGAGCGGGGGAGGTCCAGGCGTGAAGCGGTGCGGACAGTGCGGCGCAGAGCAGTCGGACGGCCGGATGTTCTGTGTGGACTGCGGCGCGCGGCTGGGCGAGCCGCTGCCGGAAGAGGAGAGCCGCCGGGCGGCGGCGTCTCTTTCCGAAAAGATCGGCCGCGCCACCCGGGCAGGGGACGATCTGGCTCCCGGCCGGGCCGAACGGGCGGTGGGGATCGCGCTGTTCGCCATCGCGGCGGTCTGCGTCGTGATCTGGCAGATCCCGGTCTTTCCGCCGGACGTGCGCAAGCTGGTGTTCGCCGCATTTTTCGCGGCGGCCGCGGCCGGGATGAACGCCGCCTTTCCCCAGCTGATGTGGGGTCTGGAAAAGCTTCGCCTTTCGCTGACCGTGCGGGACAGCGAGACCGCGGAGCCGTCGTGGTGGTGGACCGTCTGCCGCAGAGCGCTGATCTGGGGCGGCGCGGCCGCCGTTCTGATCCTGATCGCGCTGGCGGCGTGGGGCTGCGTGCGGGCCGGAGCCTGAGCCGGCGCGAGAGAAAAACGGGAAGAATGCGGTCCGCTTCCGGACGACCGGGGGCGAACCGTAAATCATATGGGATGGAAGGAAAAGAAAATGAAACTGGTGGTACTGGACGGGTATGCGCTGAACCCCGGCGACAACCCGTGGGACGAGATCGCCGCGCTGGGAGAGCTGACGGTCTGGGACCGGACCCCCCGGGAGAAGATCCTGGAGCGCGGTGCCGGCGCGGAGGTGCTGTTCACCAATAAGACGCCTCTGGGCGAGGCGGAATTCGCGGCGCTGCCGTCGCTGAAGTACGTCGGCGTGCTGGCCACGGGGTTCAACGTGGTGGACGTCGCCGCCGCGGCGCGGCGGGGGATCCCGGTCTGCAACGTGCCGACCTACGGCACGGAGTCAGTGGCGGAGCTGGTCTTTGCGCACATCCTGGAGCTGTCGCGCCGCGTGGGGACCCACGCCGAGGCGGTGCGGGGCGGCGCGTGGTCGGCCCAGCCGGACTATTCCTTCTGGCTGACGCCTCAGCGCGAGCTGGCCGGAAAGACTCTCGGCGTCGTGGGGTTGGGCCGCATCGGCCGCCGCACGGCGGAGATCGCCCACGCCTTCGGCATGAAGGTGCTGGCCTATGGGCTGAACGCGGCGCAGCCGCCCTTCGAGGACGGCTTTGCCTGGGCCGATCTGGACACGCTGCTGGCTGAGTCGGACTTCATCAGCCTGCACTGCCCGCTGACGGCGGAAAACGAAAAGATGATCGGAGCCGGAGCGCTGGCCCGCATGAAGCCCACGGCTTGTCTGATCAACACGGCCCGGGGCCAGCTGGTGGACGGAGCGGCCCTAGCGGCGGCGCTGGACGAGGGGCGCATCGCGGGCGCCGCGCTGGACGTGCTGGCCGAAGAGCCGCCGGCGGCGGAGGACCCGCTGCTGCGGGCCAAGAACGCACTGGTGACGCCGCACATCGCCTGGGCCACGCTGGAGGCGCGGCAGAGACTGATGCACATCGCCGCGGAGAACGTGAGCGCCTGGCTGGCCGGCCGGACGCAGAACCGCGTCAACTGAAAGAGGAGGGATCTTTGTGAACGGAACCGGACTTCGCGCCGCCCTGCACGACGGAACGCGCGTCTACGGCACCATGCTGGTGTCCCGCGCGCCGAATTTCACGGCCACGATCAAGGGCCTCGGCATGGATTTCGTCTTCATCGACACGGAGCACATCCCCATCGACCGCACGACGCTGGGCTGGATGTGCCGGGCCTACGCCGCGGCGGACATCGCGCCGCTGGTGCGCATCCCCACCCACGACCCCTATGACGCGTCCATGACGCTGGACGCGGGCGCGGCGGGGATCATCGTGCCGTATACCGAGGACGTGTCCACCATCCGCGAGTTCGTCGGCGCGGTCAAGTACAAGCCCCTCAAGGGACAGCGTCTGGCGCGGTTCCTTGCCGGGGAGGAAGAGCTCGAGCCGGCGCTTTCGACCTATCTGGACCGGGCCAACGCCGGGCGCAGCCTCATCGTCAACATCGAGAGCGTTCCCGCCATGGACCGGCTGGACGAGCTGTTCGCCGTGCCCGGGCTGGACGGGATCCTCATCGGGCCCCACGACCTGTCGTGCTCGCTGGGCATCCCGGAGCAGTACCGGGATCCCGTCTATCTCGAGGCGGTGCGGGACATCATGGCCCGGGCCCGGCGGGCGGGCCTCGGTTCGGGGATCCACGTGCACTACGACGGATTGGAACAGGAGATCCTCTGGGCCCGCGAGACGGGCGCGAACCTGATCGTGCACCACTCGGATATCCTGGCCTTCGCGCTGGCCATGAAGAGGGATCTGGCGGCTCTGAAGAGCGGCATCGAGGGCGTCGAGGCCGACGCCGGCGGCATGACCATCAACATCTGATCTGTCCCAAGGAAAAAAAGCCCGGCGTTCCGCCTTTGCAGAGGCGGAACGCCGGGCTTTTTCAGCGTGCGTTTAAGAAAGCGGGCGGCAAGTCAGCGCCGCGCCGGCCGGTCCGGAGCGGCGCGCAGCGCGCGCAGAACGGCTTTGTGCTCCGGCGTCACGCGGAAGCTCTCCAGCGCCTTTTGAATGGTCCTGGCGCGGACCCAGGGGTCCAGCGCGTCGGAGGCCACCAGCGGCAGCGCCGCGTCGTACTGCTTGGCCAGCGCCGTGGCAAAATACCAGGCGAGCATCATGTTGACGTAGTATTCCCCGCTGCGCAGAGCGGCCACGCGCGCGGCCTGTTCCGGCCGGAAGCGCTCGTCCAGGAAGTGGCACATCAGCATGCCGACGCCGAAGCGCACCGTAAAAGGGCGCTCCGAGGCCAGCCACCGGTCCACGGCGGGCGGCAGACGGTCGGCCTGGCGGGCGAAGACGGCCGGCCGGAGCTGGTCGCAGACCGCCCAGTTGTCCACGTGCGGCAGGAACCGCTCGACCTCGGCCAGACAGCGGTCAAAGTCCCAGATCCGGGCGAGGAGAAGGGCGTGGAGCAGGTTTTCCTCGTACTGCCCGTGGGGCAGGGCGGCGAGGAACTCCGCCGCGGCGGCGCCGTCCAGCGAGCGCGCCAGCCGTCTCAGGTCCGGCGTTCGGACACCGAGGACCGTCTCCGGCGGAACGGTGGGCAGAAGGCCGATCTGGAAGCGGCGGTACGTTTCGTCGCGCAGAGCGGCAAGAGCCGCCGGGATCCCGGCGGCGCCGGAGGGGGAGGGAACAGAGTCGGACATGGCGGACCCCTTTCTTAGCGGTGATGCGGCGGAGAAAAGAAACCGTCCGGCGGCCGCAGGGGCCGCCGGACGGCGCGTTGCTGTGTGGGAAAGGGCCGATCAGTGGGACAGCAGGAACATGGCCACGAAGAGCAGCGAGATGACCCAGGTGCCGACGTTGATCTCTTTGACCTTGCCGGTGCAGATCTTGACGCAGAGGTGGGAGATCATGCCGAAGGCGATGCCGTAGCTGATGTTGTAGGTGAAGGGCATCATGGCGAGGGTCAGGAACGCCGGGAGGGCCACGGCGGGATCGCTCCACTCGATGTCCTTGACGCTGCCGATCATGAGGATGCCGACGTAGATCAGGACCGCGCCGTAAGCGCAGGACGGGATCAGAGCGGCGACCGGGCTCAGGAACATGGCGATGAGGAACATGATGGCGGTGACCACGGAGGTCAGGCCCGTGCGGCCGCCGGCGGCGACGCCGGAGGAGGACTCGACGAAGGTGGTGACGGTGGAGGTGCCGCAGACGGAACCGGTGCAGGTGGCGATGGCGTCGGCCAGCATGGCCTTGTTCATGTTGGGAACTTCGCTGGTGCCGTCGCTCTTTTTGATGAGCATGTTGCCCGCGCGGCAGGCGCCGTAGAGGGTGCCCATGGTGTCGAACATATCGACCATGCAGAACGCGAGGGCCGTGGTGATGAAGGCCAGAATCAGGCCGCCGACGGAGTGGCCTTCCACGGCGAGATAGCCGGAGAAGTCAAAGCCCGAGGTGAAGACCTTGCCGAAGGACATGGTGCCGAAATCCTTGAAGGCGGTCAGGGGGTTCATGACGCCGGCGTCAAAGTTGGCGTAGAAGCCCGGGACCGTGAGGCCGAGCAGGTAGTAGAGGGCCGCGCCGCCCAGCATGCTCCAGAGGATGGCGCCCTTGACGCGGAACTTGAACAGAACGGCGATGGCGATGACGGTCAGCAGGGCGACGACCAGGGGCATGATGGAGGCCCAAGTGGTGCCGGCCAGCAGGTTGAAGCTGGGCAGGTCGGTGCCGGTGGCCTCGCTGTTGATGACGAGACCCGCGTCACGGAAGCCGATCAGCGCGATGAACAGGCCGATACCGGCGGGGATGGCGGCTTTGACGGCGGGCGGGACCGCGTCGAAGATGATCTTCCGCAGGCCGGTCAGGGTCAGCAGAACGAAAATCAGACCGTCGGCCAGAACGAACAGCAGGGCGTTGGCGTAGGAGAAGCCGAGGCCGAAGCAGACGGTGTAGACGAAGTAGGCGTTGAGGCCCATGCCGGAGGCCTGAGCGAGCGGCAGACGGGCCAGCAGGCCGATGAGCAGCGTACCGACGACGGCAGAGATGGCGGTGGCGACGTAGATGGCGCCAAAGGTGACGGTTTCCGGTCCGAGATCGCTGAAGATGCCCGCATTGACGGCGAGAATGTACGCCATGGCCATGAACGTGGTAAGGCCGGCGACGATCTCGGTGCGGACAGTCGTCTTGTTCTCGGAGAGCTTAAAGAACTTGTCCATGTTGAGAGTTCTCCTCCTGAAAAAAATTATTTCAAGGCGTCTGCCATAGAAACCGGTGAAAAAACGAGAACTCCGCCGACTGGGCCATCAGGAGACCAACGGGAGACGGAGCGTGGGGCGCGCCGCCGCGGTCTGAGACAGACCGGCGGACGGGCGAAAACAGAGAAACGGGAGGCGAAATCACGTCCCCCGGAGAAATCGGCGCAAAGCACAAGATGTCGCGCGGACGGCGCGGGGAAAACGAGACCCCGGCACAAGATGGTGTGTTTCCAACTTGTATCCTAACTTTGAACAAATTGATTATACACCTGTGGTCTGGGCCTGTCAACAAAAAATTTACAATTTCGGATTGCTTGTTGAAAACTGTCAAAACGCAAAACGGCAGAGGCGGTTTCTGGGGTGATGTGACAAAAGCGGCCTGCAGGGCGGCGGGAAGCGTGTCCGCTCCAGACGGGACCGCGGCGTGCTTCGCCTTCGACGCGGCGCGCTCTTCCGGGATCCTCCGTCGTCCCGGTGCGGGCGCGCCCGCACCGGCGTGCAAAAAGCGAGAGCTTTTCCCGAAAGGGGAAAAGCTCTCGCCGGAATGCGGTCGAAGGGGGGGAGAGGCTTACTCGTCGTCCTCGTCCTGCATGCGGGACTTGGCCTCTTCGATGATGTCCGCCTGGATCATGGGCGGCGCTTCCTCGTAGCGGATGAAGTCCAGCGTGAAGGAGCCCCAGCCTCTGGTCATGGAGCGGAGGTCGTTGGCGTAAGAGTGCATCTCGCTCAGCGGGACCTCGGCGGTGATGGTCTGCATGCCGTCCTCGGCGGGATCCATGCCGATGACGCGGCCGCGGCGCTTGTTCAGGTCGCCGTTGATGTCGCCCATGTAGTCGGCCGGAACGGTGACCTTCAGCTCGCCGTAAGGCTCGAGGATGACCGGGTTGGCCTTGGGCAGGCCCTCCTTGAAGGCCAGACGGGCGGCCAGCTTGAACGAGAGCTCGTTGGAGTCGACGGGGTGATAGGAGCCGTCGAACAGGACCGCCTTGAGGTTGACCACCGGATAGCCGGCCAGGACGCCGTGCTCGATGCATTCGCGCAGGCCCTTTTCCACGGCGGGGAAGAAGTTCTTCGGAACGCTGCCGCCGAAGACCTCCTCGGCGAACTCGAGGGTGTCGCAGTCGCTGGGCTCGAAGCGGATCTTGACGTCACCGAACTGTCCGTGACCGCCGGACTGTTTCTTGTGACGGCCCTGGGCCTCGACGACCTTGCGGATCTTTTCGCGGTACGCCACTCTCGGGGCGACCAGCTCGACCTCGACGCCGAACTTGGACTTCAGCTTGGAGACGATGACGTCCAGATGGGTCACGCCCATGCCAGACAGGGTCTGCTGGTGGGTCTCGGCGTTGAGCGCGTTCTCAAAGACCGGATCCTCGTCGTGCAGGCGGGCCAGGCCGATGGCGATCTTTTCCTCGGCGGCCTTGTTCTTGGCGACGACGGCCTGCGTGTAGCAGGTGCGCGGGAAGGCCATGGGCTTGATGACCACGTTGGTCCCGGCGGCGCACAGGGTGTCGTTGGTACGGGTGTCGGTCAGCTTGGCCACCGCGCCGAGATCGCCGGCGCAGAGCTCGGTGACTTCGGTGTTCTTGTTGCCGCGGACGGTGTAGATGCGGCCCAGCTTCTCGTTGGAGCCGGAGACCGTGTTGGTCAGCGTCATGTCCGGCGTGACCTTGCCGCGCAGCACTTTGAAGTAGGACATCCGGCCGAACTGGTCGGCCACGGTCTTGAAGACGAACAGCACGACGCTGCCGTCCTCGGTGACGGCAAAGGGCTTGTCCTCGCCGTCGACGATCTCGGTCTCACAGCCGCCGTCGGGGGAGGGGAAGAAGTTGACGATGCCGTCCAGCAGGGCGTTGGCGCCCAGGCCGGTGAAGGCGGAGCCGCAGAAGACCGGGGCGATCTTGTGCTGGGCCAGACCGACGCGCAGACCGTTGACGTATTCCTCGTGGGTGAACTCTTCGCCGTCGAAGAACTTCATCATCAGGTCGTCGTCCGTTTCGGCGACGGCTTCGGCCAGCGCAGCGCGCAGCTCTTCCACCTTGTCCGCCATGGAGTCCGGGACGGGGATCTCGGTGATCTTGTGGCCGGCCGCGGTGTAGGCCTTGCCGGAGAGCAGATCGATGACGCCGGTGTTGGCGCCGTTGTCGACGATGGGGATGACGACCGGCGCGACGGAGGTGCCGAACAGGGCGCGGGCCTCGTCATAGGTCTTGTAAAAGTCGGCGTGCTCCTCGTCCAGCTTGCCGATGTAGAGGACGGTGGGCTTGCCGGCGGCCTTCAGCTGACGCCAGGACTTCTGCGCGCCCACCGAAACGCCGGACTTGGCGCCCATGACGACGACGGCGGTGTCCGCCACGCGCATGGCCTCGGTGGTCTCGCCGACAAAGTCGAAAAAGCCGGGCGCGTCCAGCAGGTTGATCTTGCAGCCGCCGTATTCCACGGGCTCGACGGTGGTCTGGATCGAGATCTGACGGCGCTTTTCTTCGGGGTCATAGTCGGAGACCGTCGTTCCGTCGGCGGTCCTGCCGAGGCGGTCGGTGGCCTTGGTGAAATAGAGCAGGCTCTCGGTGAGCGAGGTCTTGCCGTCTCCGCCGTGGCCAAGGATGCAGACATTGCGGATCTTCGTGATGGTTGCCATGAATCATTCTCTCCTTACGTTGTTGTGGCTGTTGTTTTATAAGACCGATCCCCCGGAAAGGACCATTTCTTCACAGGATGCCATACAACTCTATTATAGTACGATCTGGCGGAAAACGCAACTGTTATTTTGTCCTCCCGCCGCAAAAGCTCAGCCGATCTCGGCGGTGAGCCGGGCGATCTGCGCTTCGACCGCCGCCGGAACGCCGTCCAGCGGGACGTTTTCGCGATAGGACTTGTCGCGGGTCGCCACCTCGACGGTGCCGTCCCGGCCCAGGCCGCGGCCCACGATGACGCGCACCGGCACGCCCAGCAGGTCCGCGTCGGCAAAGGCGACGCCGGCGGTGACGTTGCGGTCGTCGAAGATCACCTCATGGCGGGCGCTCAGCTCGCCGTAGAGCTGCCGGGCGGCCTCGGCGACGGCGGGATCCTTGGCGCCGCCGATGGCGCAGAGGTGGATCTGCCACGGGGCCACGCTGATGGGCCAGACGGGGCCGTAATCGTCGTGGTGCTCTTCACAGATGCCGGCCATCAGGCGGCCGACGCCGATGCCGTAGCAGCCCATGATGGGCGTCTGGGGCTTGCCGTCGGCGTCGGTATAGGTGTATCCCATAGAGGCCGAGTACTTAGTGCCCAGCTGGAAGATGTTGCCCATCTCGATGCCGCGCCGCAGATCGGCGGGCTTGCCGCAGACGGGGCAGACGTCCCCGGCGCGGGCCTTGGCCAGATCGAAGAATCCGGCGGGCCAGTTCGCGCCGAGCCCCTCGGGGGTCATGTCGACGCCGGACAGGTGGAGATCCGCCTCGTTGGCGCCGCAGACCATGTCCTTCTCGCCCTCCAGCGTGGCGTCGAACCAGACGTCCGCGTCGGCGGAAAAGCCCACCGGGCCGATGAAGCCGAAGCAGATGTCCGGACAGGAGGCGCTGTCGGCCAGCGGGAACACGTCGGCGCCGACGCGCTGGCGCAGCTTGGCCTCGTTGACCTCGAAATCGCCGCGGATGAACACGACGACGGGCTTGCGCCGCCCCTCGACGGCGAAGACGCAGGCCTTCACCGTGCGGTCCGGGGTGGTGCCCAGCAGGGCGCAGAGGTCGTCGATGGTCTTGCAGTGGGGCGTCTCCAGCTTCCGGACGGGGCGGGAGGGCCGCTCTTCGTGGGCGGCGCGGACCGGCGAGGCCTCCACGTTGGCGCTGAAGCCGCAGTGGGGGCAGATGACCAGACTGTCCTCGCCGGAGTCGGAGAGCAGCATGAACTCGTGGGCGACCTTGCCGCCCATCATGCCGGTGTCGGACTTGACCGAGACGATGCCGGGCAGACCGACGCGGGCGAAGATGCGCTCGTAGGCCTTGTGGCAGATCTCGTAATAGCGGGCCAGATCCTCCTGACTGGTGTGGAAGGAATAGGCGTCCTTCATGGTGAACTCGCGGACGCGGATCAGCCCCCCGCGGGAGCGGGGCTCGTCCCGGAACTTGGTCTGGATCTGATAGATCATGAAGGGGAACCGGGTATAGCTGGTGGCCTCGCTGCGGGCCAGATGGACCGAAGCCTCTTCGTGGGTCATGCCCAGCAGCATGTCGTGTCCCGTGCGGTCCCGCATGCGCAGCAGCTCGCTGCCGATGCTGTCATAGCGGCCGGATTCGCGCCAGAGCTCCGCCGGCATGACCACGGGGAACAGGACCTCCTGTCCGCCGATGGCGTCCATCTCCTGACGGATGATGGCCTCGATCTTGGCGGTGATCCGCTTGGCGGGGGGCAGCAGAGTGTAGATCCCCGAAGCGACCTGGCGGATGTATCCGCCGCGCAGCATGAAGATATGGCTTGCCATGGTGGCGTCGCCGGGCTTTTCGCGATAGCGCTCGCCGATCAGTTGTGAGAGAAGCATGAGGACTCCTTATCTTGTCGTTGGATCTCGCCGCGGCCGGTGCGGGCCGGACGGAGCGTTGCGGTCAATAGCGGTTGACCCAGCCGGAGAACAGCAGCACGGGGATCAGCCAGAGCAGATAGTAGAACAGCATGTTCATGGGCGTCGCCGCCTCGTACCAGCCGTAGAAGGCCATGACGCTGCCCAGCGCCAGACCGACCAGGGACGAGATCAGCGAGAAGAGGAACGAGAGCCGGAACGCCGAGCGGAACCGGTGACAGCCCACCAGCGCGTAGGCCAGCGTGGTGCCGGTCTGCTGCAGGGAGATGGCGCCGTCGGACGGCAGGACGTTGTTGGAGGCGGACAGCGCCGCGCGCAGCTCGGCGCGGGGATAGACCGTCTCGGCCGACGGGATGCCGTACCGGTCCTGGACCATGGAAGAGGTCAGGTTCACGTCCCGGGTGGCGAGGATGGGGAAATAGCCGTTCTTGTCCAGCAGGCTGACGGCGTAGTCGCTGGAGGATGTCACGTCGTAGTGGATGGCGTAGATGGCCAGCAGCTTTCCGTCCGCGGCGCAGCAGAGCGCCGTGCGCAGGGTCACGCTCTCGGGCGTCTTGATGCCGCTTCGCTGGATGAAGGAACAGGTCCCGACCAGGATCTTGTGCCCGTCGATGGTGCCGGAATAGCCGCCGGCGTCGCTGATGGCAAAGTCGCGGACCCGGAACAGCGGGATGCACTTTTTGCGGGCCATGGCGAGGAAGGGCTCGGCCAGGACCGTGTCGGCCTCGGCCAGGATGCTGGCCGTGAGGCAGAGGGGGTAGTCGCCGGCGTTGGCGGGCTTGACCGCCTTGACCGAGACGGCGGAGGCGGGGAACAGGTCCCCGTCGCGCAGCAGCACGAAGCACCGCTTGCCCAGCCGGGCGCAGGCGCGGATGCCGCTGGTGATGACGCCGTTTTTCGCCAGCTTTTTCGACATGAGCTTATGGGGCAGCGAAGCGCACAGGAAGAAGCCCAGCGCCGGCGTGAACCCGATGATGACGGACCAGCTCCAGAAGAACGGGGTCCTGCTGCCGCCGAAGAAGCTGCAGTACACCGCCAGCAGCAGCGAGACCACCAGGATCAGCGGCGCGTACCAGCGCATGGTCGAGGCGACGGCGTCGTTCTCGGAAAAACCGTCGAAAAAGCCGTCGAGATCGCTGGCCACGGCGCTGGCGTAGACCGTGTCGCCGTCGAACTTGTCCCGCAGGGGCGAGACGGCGTAGGCCTGGGTCAGCCGGTGGGACTTGATCAGCGAACTGCGATAGGTGCGGACGCGCATCCGGTCGCCCAGCATGGAGACCAGAAGCCCCAGCGCGGGCAGGACGCAGATGGGCGCGTAGACCGGGTCGGCGCTCTCCGCGCCGTACATGCTGCTGTGGTCCAGCATGGAGACGATGCAGTGACCGATGGAGGCCAGCGACGAGGCGAAGATCAGGGAGTCGCCCGTGGCCTTCAGCGTGATCAGCGAGTAGCACCCGCCGAAGTAGATGTCGTAAGCGCAGAGGATGGTCCCGGCCAGAAGCGCCAGCTCGACGATGATATAGGTGACGGGGTTCGACTGGTAGGCCAGGAACGACGGCATGGGAAGCTTGAGGTAGTTCGAGGCGGTCATGTAGATCAGCGGAAGGCAGAGGACGAAGCACAGGATCGAGCGCACGGTGAGCGAGCGCAGCTCCTTGTCCAGACGTCGCAGGGCGCGGCGCGGGTCCAGCCGGGGCTTGCGGCGGGCGCTCTTTTTCAGCCCCTCGGGCATGGGAACGCTGCCGGCGGCCAGCGTCGCGGGGATCACCGCGTCGACGCCGCGCTCCTTCAGCTTTTTGGCCTTGAGTTTTTTGATGGCGCGGTCGTTGGCCTTGAGCTGGCGGCGCATGTTCCGGATGCTGTGCTGGCGGCGGCGATAGGCGTCGTCAAAGGCCTCCTGGTCGACGACGTTCTCGCGCGCGTCCTCTCCGTGGACGTGCAGCTCCTCGGCCGTGGGCACGGGGCGGCTGTTGACGGAGGACTTCCGAAGGTTCTGGAACAGCTCCGGCTCCTCTTCGGCGGGGACGGGCTCGTCCGACGGCGCCGGGGCGGCGGGCACGGGGGCCGACACGGGCTCTGCTTTGGGTCCCGGCTTCGGGGCCGGTTTCGGGATCGGCCTGGGCTCCGGCTTTGCCTCCGGCGCGGTCCGCGCCGCGGCGATGGCGGAGATGGGCGTCACCTCGGC
>JAEERN010000124.1 GCA_016285815.1 Clostridiales bacterium | reverse complement strand
TCGGGCAGGACCGTCCGGGCCGTGAGGGTGACGGTGCGGTCCGCGGCGTCGAGGCCCCAAAAGGCGCCGGACAGGCCCAGCGCACTGCCGCTGACCGGGGCGGCGGGGTCGGTGAGGTCGGAGACCAGCAGCCACGTTTCGGCGCCGTGCTCGTAGACCGTGCAGAGCAGGCGGTCGACCAGACAGGCGGCCGCAACGCGGGCCCCGGCGGGGATCCCGGGCAGCACGGCGGTCTCTTCGCCGGCGGTGAGGAAGACCTGGGCGCCGGCCTCGTCGGTCGAGACCTGAAGAGGCTCGCCGGAGGGCAGCGCGAAGACGCCGAGCGGGATCAGGCCGCCGCCGTGGGCGCCTGCGGTGCCGGAGGGGGAGTCGGGAGCGGCGGAGGTCTCGGCCAGCGCCGCGGTCGCCTCGGTGGACAGGGGCGCCCCCGGCAGCCCGGTGAACTCTTCCGTGCGCTCCGGCGCCGTCGCTGTGGCGGCGGGGGTCACGGCGGTAGTCATGGCGGCGCTCGCTTCGCCGGCGCGCTCCGGATCCCCGGTGAGGCTCTGGGCGGTCTTGCTCCCGGCGGAGAGCGCCGTGTGGAGGCCGCCGTAATCCCCCGGCCCGAAGGAGAGGGCCGGGGCGGTCTCGTTCGAGTCGTGCCCGTACGAGGCCCCGCCGCCTTCGGCAAGGGCGTCCGTATGGCCGGAGCGGACGGCGGTGGGCTCCGCCGAGTTGGCGGGGGCAAGGACGGTCAGGACGGGGATCGCCGCGGCGGCGATCAGCGCGAGACAGGCCGCCATCGAGGCGGCGGCGACGATGCGGCGGCGCTTCCGCCGGCGAAGGCGGGAGATGGGGACCGTTTCGCCGGACGCGGCGGCGATCAGCTTTTGCTTTTGCTCGTCGGAAAGGCTCTGGCGGTTCATGGCCTGCCGGTAGCGATCACGGAACATCGTCGAATTCTCCTTTCAAGGATTCCCTCAGCTTTTCTTTGGCCCGCTGAAGGTGGGACTTTACGGTGTTGACCCGGAGCCCGGTCACGCGGCTGATCTCCGCGATGGGCAGGTCCTCGTAGTAGAACAGGTGGATGCACAGCCGCTGCTGCGGCGGGAGCGCCGCCACGGCGGCCAGAACGGTCCCGTCGTCGTAGTCGTCCTCCGCGCCCTGCTCGGCGATGCTGTCCAGGGGGATGCCCCGGCGGCGGTAGGCGGAGGTCAGCAGCGTCTTGGAGCAGTTGGCGGCGGCCTTGAGCAGCCAGTTCCGGCAGTGCTCGCGGCTTTCCAGCGCGGGCCGCTTGCGGAACAGGCGGAAAAAGACCTCCTGACACACGTCCTCGGCGTCTTCCCGGTTTCCCGTGTAGGATAGCGCGAGACGATAAACGGCGTCGGAAAATTCGCTGACCGTTTCGGCTGTCAGATCATAGCGCTCTGATCCGACCTCCATCTTCAGGCACCTCCGTTCGGTTTCATCTCTATTACCGCGCACAGGCGCGGCAGGTTGCGGGGCTTTGCTGAAATTGTACCTTTTTTTTCGCGGTATGTCAAGCCGGGCTGCCTTCGGAGCGGCATATCCCGGCGGCGGACAAAATATAATCAAACGTAGATACAGGCACGAAAGGGCGGAGATCAATGGAGCTTGAACTGAAAAAGGGCTCGTTCCGCGCGCTGCTCCCGCTGTTTTG
Organism: Clostridiales bacterium; assembly: GCA_016285815.1. GTDB lineage: Bacteria > Bacillota > Clostridia > Oscillospirales > QAMX01 > SIG499. Next base: position 8,936 of record JAEERN010000124.1, on the reverse strand, counting down.
CGAGACGGTCCAGGCGGAAGAGTCCGCGGACGCCGTCGTTCCCGACAGCAAGCCGGACATCGCGCGGATCGTGGAGACGGCGGCCGCCGCGGAGCTGACCGGACAGGAGGCGCGGGGCGGACGGATCTATCTCTCGGGGCGGGTGCGGTGCTTTGTGCTGTACGTCCCCGAGGGAGAGGAGACCGTGGAGAGCGTCGGGCTGACCGTGGCCTTTTCGGCGGCGGCCGAGCCCGGCCGGGACCTTCCGGCGGACCTTACGGTCCGGTCCCGGGTGACGGGCGCCTCAGCGGCGGCCTCGGTGCAGAATCCCAGACGGATCGGCGTCCGCGCGGCGGTGAGCGTGACGTGCGAGGGCTTCGCCCCGGGTGAGATCGTCTGGTGCGAGGGGGTCGCGGACGCGGAGCGCTTCGGCGTGGAGAGCCGGATCGCGGACCGGACCGTCACGGCGGCCACGGGAATGGGCGAAAAGCTGGTGAACGTCACCGAGAGCGCCGAGCTGGGGGAGATCCGGACCAAAAATGCGGAGATCCTGCGGTGGAGCGCGGCGCCCGCCGTGACGGAGACCCGGGTGATCCCCGGAAAGGTGGTGTTCAAGGGCGAGCTGTGCGTGGACGCGCTGCTGAAGACGCCGGAGGATCCGGAGCCGCTGACCCATGTGGAGCTCAGCGTGCCGTTCTCGGGGGTCGCGGACTGTGAGACCGCGGACACGGACGCGGAGATCGCCGCGTCCTGCCGCTGCGTCGACGCGGAGCTGACCACGGAGGAGGAGGTCGGAACGGGCCGCGGCATGATGCGTATCCGCGCGGGGATCGCCGTGGAGACCGTCTGCGAGCGGACGGTGAGCGCCGGCGTGGTCACCGACGCCTATTCCCGGACCATGACGCTGAAGACCGGGTTCGAAAAGCTGTCCCTGCGGTGCCGGCCGGAGCGGAGGACCGTCCGGATCGAGCTGAGAGAGACCGTGGGGACGGGGACCGGCATCGCCTCGGTCTACGGCGTTTCGGCGGAGATCGCCGGAGCGGAGATCCGGGACGGGACCGCCGCGGCGGGCGTCGCCGTGGGCGTGCTGTTCCGCGGCGAGGACGGAACCGTGGGCCGCGCGGCCCGCACCCTGCAGGGCGAGGCGGAGGCCGGACCGGAGGAGGGACTGTGCGTCTCCGGCGCACGGGTGACGGGAAAGAGCTATCGCATCGCCTCGGCGGACGAGGTGGAGGTCCGCGCCTCGGTGGAGCTGGAGCTGGAGGTCCGGCGGGAGACGGCGACGGCGTCGCTGTGTCTGGCGGAGGCGTCGGAGCCGGCGGAGACGGGACGAAGGCCTTCCCTGACGCTCTGCGGCGCGCTGGCGGGCGAGGACTGGTGGGACCTGGGCAAGCGCATGGGCGCGGGCGTCGGCGAGATCCTGGCGGCCAACGGGCTGGACGGGACCGAGCCGCCGGACGGCCGCATGCTGCTGATCCCGCGGGGCGGCCCGCGGGGAGGATCGGAAAGGGGGAGCGGACGCGTATGACGGGAGCGGAGATCTATCGCGATATCGCCGTCCGGACCGGCGGATCGCTGCTGTTCGGCGTGGTGGGGCCGGTCCGGACCGGCAAGTCCACGTTCATCAAACGGTTCATGAACGCGCTGGTGCTTCCCAACATCCGGGACGACGCGGTCCGGAGCCGCGCCCTCGACGAGCTGCCCCAGAGCGGCGGCGGCCGGACCGTGATGACCGCCGAGCCGAAGTTCGTGCCGGAAGAGGCCGTGCGCGTGTCGCTGGGCCGGTCGGAGGCGGAGGTGCGCCTGATCGACTGCGTCGGGTACATGGTGCCCAGCGCGCTGGGGCAGTTCGAGGACGACATGCCCCGCATGGTCTCGACCCCGTGGTCCGAGGACCCCATCCCCATGAGCGAGGCGGCGGAGATCGGAACGAAAAAGGTCATCACGGACCACTCGACGGTGGGAATCCTGGTGACGGCGGACGGCAGCTTCACCGAGATCCCGCGGGCGGAGTACGCCGAGGCGGAGGAGCGGGTGCTGGCGGAGCTGGACGCCGCGGGCAAGCCCTACGTCGCGGTGGTGAACTCCGTCAATCCGGAGGGCGAGACGGCGCAGCGGATCGCCGGGGAGATCCGCGCCCGGCACGGCGCGGCGGCGGTGTGCGCCAACGTGGCCGAGCTGACCGAGCCGGAGCTGGTGGAGATCCTGGGGGCGGTGCTGGGCGAGTTCCCGCTGGCGGCGGTGGACCTTTATCTGCCCGAGTGGTGCGACGCGCTGGACAGCGGCCACCGCATCAAGGCGGAGGTGTTCTCCGCCGTCGCCGCCCGGGCGGGCGAGCTGAAAAAGGTCAGCGACGCGCCGCGGGTCTTCGCCGCGCTCTCCGGGCCGGAGCACGAGGTGCGCGTCACCGGCACCGATCTGGCCACGGGGCGGGTCAGCGTCGACTATGACATCCCCAAAAGCGTGTTCTGGTCGATCCTGGCCGAGGAGAGCGGCTTTGCGCTGTCCGGCGAGGCCGAGCTGCTGCCGCTGATGCGCCGGCTGGGCGACGTGAGCCGCCGGTGGGAGCGCGTGGCGGCCGCGGTGGAGACCGCCGAGCAGACCGGCTATGGGGTGGTGGCCCCCGCCGAGGCGGATCTGAAGCTGGAGGAGCCCGCCATCATCCGACAGGGAAGCCGGTTCGGCGTGAGGCTGTGCGCCAGCGCTCCCAGCCTTCACATCCTGCGGGCGGACGTGTCCACCACCGTGTCGCCCATCGTGGGCAGCGAGAGCCAGTCGGAAGAGCTGGCCGCGTCGCTGGCGGGCGAGCTGGAGCGGGACAGCGCGCGCGTCTGGCACAGCAATATCTTCGGGAAGACCCTGAGCGAGCTGGTCAACGAGGGGGTGGCGGCAAAGCTGGCCCATCTGCAGGGAGACGCGCGGGAGAAGATCCGGGAGATGCTGGAGCGCGTCATCAACGAGGGGTCCAACGGGCTGATCTGCATCCTGCTCTGACCCGTGTGCCGACGGGGGCCGCTTTCCGGCGCAGGCCGGAGGGCGGCCCCTTTTCCGTCTGTCCCTGCGCGGCGGTCTCCGGCGGACGGGGGTTGACATCTGAGGCTTCCGGGCCGTATCACAGCGGTACAGCGGCCGCATGCATCGACAGAAAAAGAGAGCCGAGGTAAACTCCCGTCCATTCTGCAAAACGAGGCAGACGAGAACGGGATCACGTCGGCTCTTGCGATCAGTATACCACGGCTCGCGCCGGAAGTCAACGCCGCCCGGCGAAGGATCGAAAAAGATCTCGCCGACCGGCGCGGGGGGAGCGGCGGCCCGGCCGGACCGCATGGCGGGCGGGCGGCGAAAAACAGCCCGGCGCGGATCCGATTTTTTGCGGATCCGCGCCGGCCGCCGTGTTTACAAAGCCGCGCGCTTGTGCTATAATGGTACGCGGGCGAAAACCGAGGAAAAATCTAATGCGGAAGGGTTTGATGGATATGACGATCCGGGAGGCTGCGGCCCTGTTGGATGCGGAGGTGCTGTGCGGGGAGGATCTGCTGGACCGCGAGATCGCTTCGGCATGCGGGTCGGATATGATGAGCGACGTGCTGGCCTTTGTGAAGGAGCACTCGATCCTGCTGACGGGGCTTTTGAATCCCCAGGTCGTGCGGACGGCGGAGATGATGGATATGTCCTGCATCGTGTTCGTCCGCGGCAAGCAGCCGGGCGAGGCCATCCTGGAGCTGGCCCGGAGCAGCGGCATCGCGGTGCTCCGCACGGAGTACCGGATGTATGCCGCCTGCGGCAAGCTCTACGCGGCGGGTCTGAGACCGCACGCGTCGGAAAAGATATGAGCGAGCCCATCAGGATCACCTATGAGGTGGACGGAGAGGACTTCATGTCCGCCGGGACCGCCAGCACGGACATGAAGCGCGTGCTGCGGCAGCTCGGGCTGGATTCCGAGATCATCCGCCGGGCGGCCATCGCCATGTACGAGGGCGAGATCAACATGGTCATCCACGCCCACGGCGGCGTGGCGGAGGTCGCGATCTATGAGGACCGCATCGAGATGAACCTCATCGACCACGGTCCCGGGATCCCCGACGTGGAGCTGGCCATGAGCGCCGGGTACTCCACGGCGGCGGAGAACATCCGGGAGCTGGGCTTCGGCGCGGGCATGGGACTTCCGAATATGAAGAAATACACCGACGAGATGACCATTGAGACGGAGGTCGGCAAGGGCACCACCGTCCGGATGGTCGTCAGGACCGTGTGACACGACCCAAACGACACTCGGGGAAGGAGGCGGCAGAATGAACGACTTCCATTCTGTCACGATCGATCGGACCCGCTGTAAGGGATGCATCAACTGTATGAAGCGCTGTCCGACGGAGGCGATCCGCGTTCGGGACGGGAAAGCCACCATCATTTCAGAGCGCTGCATCGACTGCGGAGAGTGTATCCGCATCTGTCAGAACCGGGCGAAAAAGTCGAATTACGACGACTTTTCCATGCTGGAAAACTATAAATGGAAGATCGCCATGCCCGCGCCGTCGTTCTACGGCCAGTTCGCGGGGGTGGGCGATATCAACGTGATCCTCACCGCGCTGAAGCAGATCGGCTTCGACGCGGTCTTCGAGGTGAGCCGCGCCGCCGAGCTGGTGACCCATCTGACCCGCCGGAACTTCGAGCGGATCCGCTCGAGCCACCGGGGGCCGGTCATCAGCTCCGCCTGTTCGGCGGTGGTGCGGCTGATCCGGGTCCGCTATCCCGCGCTGTGCGGGTACGTGCTGCCCGTCAACGAGCCGTTCCACCTTGCCGCGCAGATGGCGCGGGAGGAGGCCATGGCCGCCACGGGGCTCAGCCCCGCGGACATCGGCATCTTTTTCATCTCGCCGTGTCCGGCCAAGGTCACCTCGGCCCACGCGCCCATCGGCATCGAGGACTCGTTCGTCACGGGGGTCTTTTCCGCGTCGGACATCTACATCCGGATGCAGCGCGTCATCGGGAAGATCGAAAAGCCCGAGCCGCTGATGCAGTCCGGCATCGTGGGCATCAACTGGGCCACCAGCGGCGGCGAGGCCGCGGGCCTGATGACCGACAACTATCTCTCCGCCGACGGGATGGAAAACGTGGTGCGCGTGCTGGAGGAGATCGAGGACGGCAAGCTGAACGACATCGAGTTCGTCGAGCTGAACGCCTGTCCCGGCGGGTGCGTGGGCGGCGTGCTGAACGTGGCCAACCCCTTTGTGGCGCGGTCCCGGATCAAGACGCTGCGCAAGTATCTGCCCGTCTCGCAGAACCGGCTGGACAGCTCGGACAACAGCCACATGTTCTGGGAACAGGCGCTTCACTATGAGGCGGTCTACAAGCTGGACGACGATCTGACCGAGGCCATGAACAAGATGAAGAAGATCGCGGCCATCGAGGCGGCGCTGCCGGGGCTGGACTGCGGCTCCTGCGGCGCGCCCAGCTGCCGGGCGCTGGCCGAGGACGTGGTGCGCGGGACCGCCAAGGAGTCGGACTGTGTGGTCAAATTCCGGGATCAGCTGGAGCTTCTCTCCCGCACGGGCGTGGATCTGTCCAGCGTGCTGCCGGCGCCGTTCCGGCACGGTCCCGGCGGGAATACGGAGGAAGAGCGATGACGAACCGCGAGCTGGCCGCGGCGCTGGGCCTGAGAGTGATCTGCCCCGGCGCGGAGCGGGAGATCAAAAACGTTTACTGCGGCGATCTGCTGAGCTGGGTCATGGGGCGCATCCCGTCGGACGCGGCCTGGATCACCGTGATGACCAACCACAACGTGGCGGCGGTGGCGGTCCTGCGGGACGCGGCCTGCGTCGTGCTGTGCGACGGCGCCGAGCCGGACGCCCAGCTTCTGGCCCGGGCGGAGAGCGAGGGGATCGCCCTGTACGCCTCGGAGGAGGACGTCTGCCGGACGGCGGTGCGCGCCGTGGCCGCGGCGGGGGTCTGACCGGCATGACGGCGCATCACTGCGATCTGCATCTCCACTCGGCGCTGTCGCCCTGTGCGGACGACGACAACACGCCGAACAACCTGGTCGGGATGGCGTCGCTGAACGGGCTGGACGTCATCGCGCTGACGGACCACAACTCGTGCCGGAACTGCCGCGCGGCCATGCGGGCGGGGGAGCGGATGGGCGTGATCGTGGTTCCGGGCATGGAGCTGACCACCGCGGAGGAGATCCACGTGGTCTGCCTGTTCCCGACGGCGGACGCGGCCGAGGCCTTCGGGCTGTTCGTCGAGGAGCGGATGATGAAGATCCCCAACCGCCCGGAGATCTTCGGCCGCCAGCGCCTGATGGACGAGGACGACCGCGAGACCGGCGAGCTGCCGTGGCTGCTGTCGGCCGCCTCGGAGATCGGCTTTGAAGAGGTCCCGGCCGCCGTGCGGACGTACGGCGGCGTCTGTATGCCGGCCCACGTGGACCGGCACGCCAACGGCGTGCTGGCGATCCTGGGCGACCTGCGGGCGGACATGGGATACGTGCTGGGCGAGGTGTCGCGGAACGCGGCCAAGGCGGACTATGCGGCGCGGTTCCCGTTTTTGAAGTTTTTTCAGGATTCGGACGCCCATTTTCTGTGGGACGTGGCCGAGGCCGGACCGGACAATCTGCTGACGGGGGAGATCGCCTCCGCGGCGGAGGCCGTGGCCCTGATCGGGCAAAAATAAATTTTTGGAAACGCCGTTTACCCTATGGATTTATGGCGAAAAATCTGCTATAATATCTTGAAGTCTGCGAAGGGCGGCCGCTCTTCACAGTTCGTAACTCGTAATCTTTAGGGAGGAAAGAAACAGGTTATGAAGAATAAGCTTGAAGTGGTCCCCTTTGTGGATACCCCGGAGCAGCACGCCAAGCTGGTCGAGCTGCTGGAGTCCTATAAGGGCGTTCCCGGCGCGCTGGTGCAGGTGCTTCAGAAGGCCCAGCTGATCTACGGCTATCTGCCCCTCGAGGTGCAGATCAAGGTGGCGGAGGACCTCGGCGTGTCGCTGGAAGAGGTGTACGGCGTCGTCACGTTCTACTCCTTCTTCTCCACGGTCCCGAAGGGCAAGTATCGGATCTCGGTCTGCCTCGGCACCGCCTGCTACGTCAAGGGATCCCAGAAGATCCTTGACAAGCTGGAGGAAAAGCTCGGCATCAAGAGCGGCGGCCTCACCCCGGACGGGAAGTTCTCGCTGGATGCCTGCCGCTGCGTCGGCGCCTGCGGCCTGGCCCCGGTCATGATGATCAACGAAGAGGTCTACGGCAAGCTGGTCCCCGGCGACGTCGAAGGCATCCTCGCGAAATACGCCGACTGACGCGCGATGCAGGAGATATCCCTCAACATCCTCGACGTCACCCAGAACTCCATCACCGCCGGCGCGTCCCTGATCGGGATCGACGTGGTCACCCGCGGCAGCGAGCTGACCGTTGAGATCCGGGACGACGGCTGCGGGATGACGGAGGAGCAGGCGGCGAACGTCACCGATCCGTTCTATACGACGCGGACGACCCGCCGGGTCGGTCTCGGGATCCCGTTCTTCAAAATGGCGGCCGAGATGACGGGCGGAAGCTTTTCGCTCCGGTCCCAAAAGGGCGTCGGGACGACGGTCACCGCGGTGTTCGACACCTCGAACATCGACTGTATGCCTCTGGGCGATATCGGCGAGACGATATTCCTGCTGGTGACGCAGAACGAATGCGACTTCGTCTATCACAGGGAGATAGACGGCCGGAGCTTCACGCTGGACACGCGGGAGCTTCGGGAGATCCTGGGCGGCATCCCGCTGTCCCAGCCGGAGGTCGCGGCGTTCGTCAAAGAATACATTGCCGAGAATTCACCTGATGGAAGGGAAATTACCGAAAGGGAGATAAGATAACTTATGAAGAGCCTGGAAGAACTCAGAGCACTGAAAGAGCAAATGCAGGGCAAAATGGGGATCCGTCACGACTCTGACACGGATATCAAAGTCGTCGTCGGCATGGCCACCTGCGGCATCGCCGCCGGCGCCAGACCCGTTCTCGCCGCGTTCACCGACGAGCTTGCCGCGCGCGGGCTCAACCACGTGGCCGTGACCCAGACCGGCTGCATCGGCATCTGTCAGTTCGAGCCGGTGGTCGAGGTCTTTGCCAAGGGCCAGGAAAAGGTCACCTACGTCAAGATGACCGCCGAAAAGGCCAAGAAGGTCATCGAGGACCATATCGTCAACGGAAAAGTCGTCACCGAATACACCATCGGGGCGAATCTGAACAACCGGTAAAGCGAAGGAGGAAAGCACATGTATCGTTCTCACGTTCTGGTCTGCGGCGGTACCGGATGTACGTCCTCCGGAAGCGCCAAAGTCATCGAGGCGCTGGAAAAAGAGATCGCGGCCAACGGCCTGACCGAAGAGATCAAGGTCGTCCGCACGGGCTGCTTCGGTCTCTGCTCCATGGGCCCCATCATGATCGTCTATCCGGACGGCTCGTTCTATTCCGGCGTCAAGGCGGAGGACATCCCCGAGATCGTGTCGGAGCACCTGCTCAAGGGCCGGCCCGTCGCGCGGCTTCTCTATCAGGAGACCGTCGTCGAGGGCGAGGTCGTCAAGAGCCTCAACGAGACCGAGTTCTATAAAAAGCAGAAGCGGGTCGCGCTGCGCAACTGCGGCGTCATCAACCCCGAAAACATCGAAGAGTACATCGCCTACGACGGCTATCAGGCGCTGGGCAAGGTCCTGACGGAGTACACCCCCGAGCAGGTCATCCAGATCATCCTGGACTCTGGTCTTCGCGGGCGCGGCGGCGCCGGGTTCCCCACCGGTCTGAAGTGGAAGTTCGCGGCCGCCAACAAGGCCGATCAGAAGTACGTCTGCTGCAACGCCGACGAGGGCGACCCCGGCGCGTTCATGGACCGCTCGGTGCTGGAGGGCGACCCCCACGCCGTCCTCGAGGCCATGGCCATCGCCGGCTATGCCATCGGCGCCTCTCAGGGCTATGTCTA
>JAEERN010000123.1 GCA_016285815.1 Clostridiales bacterium | reverse complement strand
CGGTAGATGGGCGGGACGGTCCGGCCCAGCCGCAGACTGACGGCGATCAGGGCCAGCTCGGCCGCCAGCGACTGGGCCCGGGCGGCTGGATTGGCCGTGCGGGCCAGCGTCGCCCGGCGCTGGGGCGAGAGGAACGGGGCCCAGCGCCCGTCGTCCGGGTCAAGCCCGGCGGTGGGAACGGCGAAGACGAGGACCTTCATCGCTTCAGACAGGCCAACGCGCTCCGCCTGGGCGCGCCGGGGCCGGCGCTTTCGCCGTAGAGACAGCGGTTGGCAAAGTGGAGACAGTTGTTGCTCAGCACGTCGTACCCCGTTTCGCCCAGCGCCTCCAGCGCCCGGGCAGCCACCCGGTCGGCGGGGTAGGCGTACCGCCGCTCGGCGCGGGTCAGGACGAGGCATTCGACGAAGGATCCCCGGGCGAAGTCCGACAGCGAGACGCGGCGGACCGCCGCCTCGCCGGGAGCGTCCGGCCCGTCGCCCGCGGGCGAGGCGAAGTGGACCAGCTCGTCCTTCCCGACGCAGACGCCGTAGTGGCGATAGCGCCCGCGGTCCACGCGCACGACCTCGCCCGGCTCGGGTCTTCTGACGATCCATTCCATGGGATCAGCCCTCCCCGGGGGCGGCGAGCCCCCGCTGCATGGCGATGAGCTCCTGCCGCAGCCGCTCGCCCTCCTCCTTCAGCCAGGCGCCGGACGCGCCGGCGGCCGGCGGGACGATGGGGCGCGGGGTCCCGATCAGGAACCGCGGCCGCGGTCCGAAGGCCCGGTACGGGCCGGAGATGCAGACGGGCAGGACCTCGGCCCCGGCGCGCAGAGCGAACATCAGATAGCCGGCCATGAATTCGCGGATGGCGCCGTCGGGGGCGATATGGCCCTCGGGGAACAGGCCCACGGGCTGGCCGGCGGCCAGCAGGGCCTGACACTCCCGCAGACAGCGGGTGTCGATGCCGCCGGAGCGGTCGATGCGGACGCTGTTGCAGCGGCGCAGGGTCCAGCGGATGAAGCCGTTTTTGTCGAACACGTCCCCGGCGGCCAGCATGTGCAGCCGGGACGGATAGAAGACCGTGCAGAGCATGGGCGGGTCGAAGATGTGGACGTGGTTGCAGACCACCACAGTCTTCGGCTTCAGCCGCCGCTTCTGGACCGAGGGATCGGTATAGAGGATCTTCGGCCGGTAGACCACGGAGAGGTACAGGCTGATGCCGGCCTGCGTGAACCGGTAAAAGGCGCGGGAGAACCAGCTCTCCCGCAGGGCGAGGTCCTCTTCCTCCTTGGCGGCGGCGATGCGGTTGGCCAGCCCCTGGACCGCGGCACGGACGCGGGCGGTCTCGGCCCGGCAGAAGGCCTCGGAGAAGGGGTCCCCCCCGGCGGGAGCCAGCGGCGCGCCGAGCCCGGCGCGGACGCGGCGGAACAGCCCGTAGGCCCCGTCGGTATAGACGGGGAGCATGGGCAGACGAAGGCGGGCGGCCAGAAAGGCCGCGCCGCTCTGGAACGGCAGGAGCCGGTCGGTGCGATTGAAATGCCCTTCGGCGAAGACGCAGATCAGCTCGCCGCGGCGGGCGGCGTCCGTGGCCGCGCCGACCCAGGCCGCGTCGCTGGACAGGCCGCGGTCCACGCGGATGGCCCCCAGCATCCAGAGAAAGGCGCGGAAGAGCCGGCCCTTTTCGAACATCAGCTCTCCCGTCAGGAAGCGGACGCTGCGGAAGGGGAACAGGGCCATGACCAGCATGACGTCCAGAACGCTCTTGTGGTTGCAGACGAGGATCGCGGACCGGCCCCGGGCGGGACGGCGAAAGCCGGAGGCGCGGTAGACCTTCGGCTTTAAGAGCGTATAGGCCGGGACGGCCCCGGTGAGCTTGATCAGAAATCGGAAAAACGTTCTCATAAGAGCTTGTCTCCGTCGGATGAGATCTCAGCTTCGGACGATCAGGGAGGCAAATTCCGCCGGGGTGGCGCAGCCGCTGCCGTCCGCGGTCAGCGGGACGCCGAACCGCTTTTCCAGCAGGTCCAGCAGCGCCAGATACTGCATGCTGTTCCCGGCCAGGT
>JAEERN010000122.1 GCA_016285815.1 Clostridiales bacterium | reverse complement strand
GCAGGTCCGCGATGACCTCGTCCCGGCAGGTCTCGTTCAGGATCTCATGGCGGCAGCCGGGATACAGCTTCATCCGCACGTCGGCGCCCGCCGCGGTCAGACCGCTGTACACCGCCGCCACGCCGCGGCCGTAATCCCCCACCGGGTCGTCCGTTCCGGAGACCAGCAGGACGGGCAGGGACTTGTCCACCGCCTCGAACCACCGCTTTCTGTTCACCTCGGCGTTCAGCCGCACCAGATCGCCCATGGCGCTCACCGTGAAGGGAAACGTGCAGAACTTGTCCGCCGCATAGGCCTCCCGCACGGCGGGGACCTTGGTGAGCCAGCCGTACTTCCCGTCCGCCTCGAAGCGCTTGTTGTACGAGCCGAAGGCCAGCTTGTCCACCGTCTTCGAGACGTGGTGCCCGCCGCGGAACGCCTTGACGATCCGGATCACCGCCAGGCCCGCGCCGGCCGCGGGGGTGGGGCCGCCGGTCCCCATGACGATCAGCCGGTCCGGCTTCAGGCCGGAGACCACCGCCTGGCGCACCACGAAGGAACCCATGCTGTGTCCCAGCAGCACGTAGGGCAGCCCCTCGCCGTATTCGCCGCGGATCACCGCGGCAAAGACGCCCACGTCGCGCACCAGCAGCTTCCAGCCGTCCCGGTCGGCCAGATAGCCCAGCTCGCCGTCGTTTTTCGCCGTCCGGCCGTGGCCCAGATGGTCGTATCCGAAGCAGATCCAGCCCGCCTCGGCCATACGGCGCATGAACCCGTCGTACCGGGCGACGTGCTCCGTCATCCCGTGGACCACCTGAAAGATCCCGACGGGCTTCCCGGGCAGATAGACCCGGCCCGCCAGCTCGTGGATCCCGTCCGCCGACGGGACGCGCTTTTCCAACACCGTGATCGCCATATCCGTTCTTCTTTCCCTCTCAGAAGGCCCGGCAGGCCGCCACGGACCGGTGCCAGCCCTCCAGCAGCGCCGAACGCTCCTCCGCCGTCATCTTCGGCTCGTAGACCGCGCCGCAGCCGGCCTTTTCGCGCACCTCGTCCCGGTCCCGGAAGAAGCCCACGGCCAGTCCCGCCAAAAACGCCGCGCCCAGCGCCGTGGCCTCCGCCGTCTTGGGCAGGCGCACCGAAAGGCCGGAGACGTCCGCCTGGAACTGCATCAGGAACCCGTTGGCCGACGCGCCGCCGTCGGCGCGGAGCTGGCGGAACCCCGTGTTCATGTCCGAGCGGATGGCGCTGATCACGTCCTCGGTCTGATAGGCCACGGACTCCAGCGCCGCGCGGATGATGTGGTTCCGTCCGGTCCCCCGGGTGAGGCCCGCGACGATCCCCCGGGCGCGCATGTCCCAATAGGGCGCACCCAGCCCCGAAAAGGCGGGCACCACGTAGACCCCGCCGGTGTCCTTGACCTTGTTGGCGAAATATTCACTGTCCCGCGAGTCGGAGATGAGCCTCAGCTCGTCCCTCAGCCACTGGATCACGGCGCCGCCGACGAAGACGCTGCCCTCCAGCGCGTACTCCACGGGGCGGCCCGCCTCGGTGGCCGCCACGGTGGTGATCAGCCCGTTGGCGCTGGACACGCGCCGCGCGCCCGTGTTGGCCAGCAAAAAGCAGCCCGTGCCGTAGGTATTCTTCATGTCCCCGGCCTCGAAGCACCCCTGTCCGAACAGGGCGGCCTGCTGGTCGCCCGCGATGCCGCAGAGGGGCACCTCGGCCCCCAGCAGATCCATGGTGCCGTAGATCTCGCCGGAGCTCTTGACCTCCGGCAGCATGCAGCGGGGGATCTCCAGCATGGCCAGCAGCCCGTCGTCCCACTCACAGGTGTTGATGTTGTAGAGCATGGTCCGCGAGGCGTTGGTCCGGTCCGTGACGTGGACACGGCCGCCGGTCAGCTTGTAGACCAGCCAGGTGTCCACGGTCCCGAACAGCAGCTCGCCCCGTTCGGCCCGCTCCCGCGCGCCGGGCACGTTGTCGAGGATCCACTTCAGCTTGGTCCCGCTGAAATAGGCGTCCGGCCGCAGGCCGGTCTTTTCGCGGATGGTCTCGCCGTACCCGTCCCGCTCCAGCCGCTCGCAGAGCTCCGCCGTGCGGCGGCACTGCCAGACGATGGCGTTGCAGACCGGCCGCCCCGTCTCCCGCTCCCACACCACGGTGGTCTCGCGCTGGTTGGTGATGCCGATCCCCGCGATCTCCTTCGGATCCACGCCGCTTTTGACGACGCACTCCGTCATGGCCGCGTACTGGTTGGCATAGATCTCCATGGGGTCGTGCTCTACCCAGCCGGGCCGCGGATAGATCTGGGTAAACTCGTGCTGGGCCATGCTGACGATGCGGCACTCCCGGTCGAACAGGATGCTGCGCACGCTGGTGGTCCCCTCGTCGAGGGCAAGGATGTACTGCTTCACTCGGACGTCGCCTCCCCTTTGGTCTTTGGATATGCACAGGGCGTCGGCTGCGCCGCGGAAGCTCCGCGGCGCAGCCGACGCCTTTGGTTCACGTTGTTTCCGGTCTCTCGTCCATCAGGCGGCCGGCGATGGCCGCCGCGCTGCGGATACAGGCCAGACAGGGCCGCGAGGCGTAGAACTCCGCCGTTCGCGGCGCAGGGGTCCCTCCGACCTCCGCGCCGGGGCCCAACAGCTCCCGGCACAGGACGGCGCCGTTCTCCCGGCGGAACTCCGCCGCGGCCCGCCGGACCAGCGCGTAGTGGGCGGCCTTGACCTCTCCGGTCTCCGGCCCGTCATAGCCCCGGGCCAGACCCAGCGCCATCAGCGCCCCGGACAGCGCGCCGCACAGCTCGCGCAGGCGGCCCACGCCGCCGCCGAAGGAAGAGGCCAGCCGCATGGCCGCGCTCTGATCCAGCCCAAGCTCCGGCGCCAGCGCGCCGAAGACCGACTGGGCGCAGTTATAGCCCTCTAAAAAAAGCGCCGCCGCCCGGTCTTCCCGCTTCACGCCGAGACCTCCCTTCCGGTCGGTTGTCCTGCGTCTTCATTATACCGCCCCG
>JAEERN010000121.1 GCA_016285815.1 Clostridiales bacterium | reverse complement strand
CGCGGCGGCGGGATCGTCCTTCAGACAGTCGTGGAACATCCCGACGAAGTCCCGGGCCCGCCCGGCGATCGCGCCGGTCAGGGGCTTCATGCCGTCGTTGTAAAGGGCGAAGAAGACTTTTCCGCCCCGGACGAGAGAAAGCTGATGGTCGAGCGCCTCGTCGCCCTCGGCCCAGTAGGGGTCCACCGCGGCCGCCACGGAGGCGGCCAGCGCCCCGGCGTCCGTTCCCTCGGCGGGTTCGAACACGAGGACCAGCGCGTGGGAGCCCGAGATATAGTCCGTGATGCAGGCGCTGGCCTTCACGCCCTGGGGGACGAAGTCATAGGACAGGCCCGGATAGTAGTATTCCGTATCCGTCTTGTTGAAAAGCCGGAAGAAGGGGTTTTCGAGCAGCAGGCCGCAGAGCTCGTCCGCCGAGGCGCCGGGGTGTTCCTCGGCGAGCCGGGTGAGCAGCGCCTCCATGTCGAGCGTTTCGTCCGGCGCCGGATCGGTCTGGACGCCGTCGGATGAGGTCTGTCCGCCTTCCGGGGCGGCCGTGGTCTGTCCGTCTTCGGAAGCGGCCGTGGTCTGTCCGTCTTCGGAAGCGGCCGTGGTCTGTTCGCCGGGGTCCCCGCCGCAGCCAGCCAGCGCGGCGGCGGCCATCGTCAAAAGAAGCAGAAAGCAGATCCATCGTTTCATCTTCGGTCCCTCCTTTTGGGAATGCGCGCGGGCGGTCGGGGACGCCGGCCGGATCGCGCGCCATAAAAATCCGATTACAGTTCGATTTTGGCGGGAAACTGTCCCTTCCGAGAACAGTATAGCACAAAACGGGCGGCAAGTCAAATCGGACCGGAGCGCGTCACGGAGCCGGGCATGATCTTCGGCCGAAGCGGAGGTCGAGAAAGCGGAGACAGGCCGCCCAATCCTCCGGCATGAGAGCGTGGCGGCCGGCGCGCAGGTGATAGCCGACGTTCCCGGCGATCAGTTCGTCGCCCGGCCGGGGCGGCTCGCCCCCGCGCCCGTCCGGCAGGATCAGACCGGGGCGGCCGAGAAGCTCCCACGCGGCGGAGGCGTGCACGGTCGTCAGAAATTCGGCCAGAGGGTCGGCGGCCGCGTCCTCCGAGGCGGAACTGACGAACAGAGGTCGCGGCGCGATCATGGCAAGCAGAAAGCTCTGGTCATAGGGCTTGCGATCCTCCGCCGCGCCGCCGAAATCCTTGAACCGCTCGCAGAACCAGTCCCAGCTGCCGCAGCGGATGAAGTCCTCGACCCGTTCGCCCGTCCCGCGGCGGGACGAGGCGGCCCCGCCGTAGCCCGAGTCGTTGGAGACGGCTGCCGCAAAGCGCTCGTCCAGCGCGGCGCACCAGAGCGCTGTCTTGCCGAGCCGCGAGTGTCCGACGACGGCGGTCCGGGCGGCGTCCAGCCCGGGACAATCCGAGAAGAGATAGTCGAGGACGCGGCTGGCCCCGTACGCCCACATCCCGATCTTGCCCCATTCGTCGGGATGCCGCGGGACGCCGACGCCGAACAGCGAGGCGATGCCGTTCGAAAAGTCGCCGGTGTGTCCGTCGTTCATCATGTCCGTGTAGACGGCGACGACCAGCGCATACCCCGCCCGCAGAATGGCCTCCAGCGGGATATAGCGGTCGGGGACGGGGCGAAAGGCGAGATGCAGAAGGACCGGCGGCCGCTGGACGGCCCGGGGCGAATAGATCTCGATGGGAAAAGAGACCGCGCCCTTTTCCGTTTCCAGCGTGAGCTCCGTCCGCCGCAGAACCGCGAGGCCGCCGCAGACGGCGGCCTCACCGAGGGTCCGGCCGGAGACCCGGACAGGCCCGTCCGGCGTCGAACCGTAGGAGTATCGCTCCAGCAGGCGCCGCAGCTCGGCGCGGCGCGCGGACCACGTTCCGCGGGTGACGGGCGCGCCGTCCTCCGTCCGCAGGATCGGCGGATACCCCCGCGCCGCGAGAAGCTGTTCGATGGTCACGGAAAGGCCTCCCTTCAGCGGCCGGAGCGGCAGCTCCGGCGCGGTTCTATTATAGGGCCTCGGCGCGCGGTTGTCAATCGCTGCCGGGAAGCGGAAGATGACAAAAACGATCCGGCCGGTGGCCCAGTCCGCTTGATAGGGCGGGGGAGATGTGGTATAATCATTCCGTCAAGGCTTGTTCCGGCCTGGGCGGACGGAACAGGAGAGGGGAGAGGCGCGGTGGCGAAAGAAGGAAAGACGGGCGTTCTCTTCCTGCACGGGATCCAGGGGCGGCCGGAGCATTTTCGCTTTCTGATCGACGCACTTTCGGAGGGGATCCCCTATCGGGCACCGCTGCTGCCGGGACACGGCAAAACGGTGCGCGAGTTCCGGCGCGTCGGGCTGAAGGACTGGCTGGACGCGGCGCGCCGGGAAGCGCGGGCGCTGGCCGACCGGTGCGAGGCCGTCGTCTTCGTGGGGCACTCTCTGGGGTGTCTGCTGGGGCTTTTGACCGACGAGGCGCTGGGGCGGCCCTTTGCGGGGATGCTCCTGATCGGCTGTCCCTTCCGGATCCGGCCGACGCCGCGGTATTTTCACCGGGCGGTCCTGGCCATGCGGCCGGAGAGCGAGGTGGACGGCCCCGGCGTGAAGGCGGCGCGGGCGGCCAACAGCGTCTCTGCCCGGAACGCCGCGGCGTATCTGCTCTGCGTCCGTCCCTATGCCGGGCTTTTGCGGGCGATCCGCCCGGCCTTTCGCGCGGCGAAGACGCGTCTGGCCCCGGCGGAGTACTTCTTTTCCGACCGGGACGAGATCGTCTCGCTCCGGTCGGCGTCGGCGGCGCGGCGCTGTGCGGGCGCCGACGTCACGGTCCTGGCCGACTGCGGCCACGATTGGTTTGCGGACGGCGCACAGGCCCTTCTGAAAAAGAGACTGCGGGAAACGCTGGCCCGGGCGGGCGGAACGGTCCGGGAAAAACAAAGGGAAACGGGGAAAACACGATGATCCTGTCAGACGGCGGCATCCAAAAACGGCTGCGGGAGGGCTCGCTTGTCGTCTCGCCGCTGGAGAAGGGGCAGATCCAGCCCGCCAGCGTGGACATCCGGCTGGGGCGGACCTTCAGCGTGGTGGAGGATTCGCCCGCCGGGATCGTCGACCTGTCTCACCGGATCGCATACAAGACCGTTGAGGCGGAGCGGTATCTGCTGCTTCCGGGGCACTTCGTTTTGGCCACGACCGTGGAATACGTGGAGCTGCCGGACGACCTGACCGCCTTCGTCGAGGGACGGAGTTCTCTGGGACGGATGGGCTTGTTCATCCAGAACGCGGGCTGGGTGGATCCGGGCTTTTGCGGCGAGATCACGCTGGAGCTGTTCAACGCCAACCGGTGCGCCATCGAGCTGACGGCGGGCCGCCGGATCGGGCAGCTCGTGTTCGCGGAGATGGACGCGCCGGCCCGGACGCCCTACGGCGGGAAGTATCAGGGACAGCGCGGCGCCACCGGCTCGCGGGTGTATGAGGACGAGGAAGCCGCAAAGAACACGGGAGAAGGAAGTCAAACGGTATGAGTCTGTCGGAATCGGATAAGAAAGACAAGAGAGAGATCCGCCGCCTTCGCTTTTTGAACGCGCTGATGGCCGTCACGCTGATCATGGGCGTTGCCGGCGGCCTGTGGGCGGGCGAGTCGTTCTTCGATTCGCTGTTCAATACGCTTTTGATGTTCGCGCTGAACAACAGCATCCCCCCGGCGAACATCCTGTTGAACGTCACGCGCTTCCTGGCGGCGTTCTTCACGCTGAGCGCCATCCTGGCCGTGGTGGAGAACCTGTTCCTGATTCTGGGCGACCGGATCCGGGGCAAGCGCAAGGACAGCATGTTCGTCTTTGGCAGCAAGCGCGAC
This sequence comes from Clostridiales bacterium, assembly GCA_016285815.1. Taxonomy (GTDB): domain Bacteria; phylum Bacillota; class Clostridia; order Oscillospirales; family QAMX01; genus SIG499. The sequence continues at coordinate 3,886 of JAEERN010000121.1, read as the reverse complement.
TCGGAAGAGCTCCGCAAGACCCAGAAACAGGTGATCGACGGCAGCAACGGCTTCGTGGACGCCAGCAACTACGTGTTGCTGGGCAGCGAAGAAGAGAATATGCAGTTCTATCTCGAGCACTACGACCGTCTGGCGGACAAGCACGTATACTTCAAGACCGAGACCCTGCCGGGCGTTCTGGTGGGGACCGAGCACTTCCAGTCCTTCTGTCCGGAGGAGCTGGCAGCGGAGCAGTTCTGGGTCCGGTATCCCATGACCGATTTCATCCGCTGGGACGAGGGGCCGGCCGATCTGACCGTCGTCGTCATCGGCTTTGAAAAGCTGGGCGAAGAGCTGCTGTTCTACGGGCTTCAGGCGTGCGCCTTCGCCAACGTCACCTGGCACATCTTCGGCGACACCCACCGCTTCAGCCAGACCCACTTCAATCTGGACAAGCTGAACGTGGTGACCTATACCGAACCGTGGTACGACCACATCGACGTGCTGCGCCGGGCCGACCGGATCATCGTGGCGGAACAGCAGCAGCAGCTGAAGGTCATCTCCGACCTGTTCCTGATCTCCGCCGACTGGCGGCTGTACGTCTGCACCGTCTTCTCCCGGGAGGAGAACGGCGCCGGGCTGCTGCTGCGTCACCGCTCCGGAACGATCGCGGCCGAGAACCTGATCCTGTTCGACTGGAAGTCAGAGGCGGGCCTTCTGAGCCAGACCAGACGGGCGCAGGTCAACGAGACGAACAGCAGGAGCGACGCGTTCATCGCGCTGATGCGGAACGACTGGGAAAAGGCGGACACCTTCAAGCGGTACTCCTATCTGTATCTGCTGAACTTCCGGGAGCAGATCAAGGTGCTGAAGGAGCGCTGGGGCGACCGGATCACCACGGACGAGCTGGCCCGGATCATCCACCGGCGCATGTGCAACTATTACTGGTATCACAACTGGTCCTATGCCGAGAACCCGGACCCCGACGACCCCGAGGCGGTGGAGTATCTGCCCAAGCGGCTCCACCGGTACCTGAGACCGCTGGAGGACGAGGACACGGAGCAGAAAGCGCGGGAGCGCCATATCGTCGAGGCCCTGCTCGCGAGCGAGCATCCGGCCGGCGCGGAGGAGGAGTGGCATGCGGTTTGAGACGGAGCCCGGCGCGCTGACGGCGCGGCGGCGGGGCGAGACCCTTCGCATCGAGGCCTGGGGGCCGGACGCGTTCCGGGTCCGGGCGGCCATGGCGCCGGCCGTCGACGGGACGGAGGATCGGGCGCTGACGGCGCGGCCGGCCGCGGCCCGGTGCGAGACGGGAACGGACGGAGATTCGGCGTGGATCCGGAACGGCGCCCTGCGCGCCGAGGTCAACGCCGCGGGTGTGATCTCGTTCTTCCGGGGCGAAGAGCCGCTGCTGCGGGAGTATTACCGCAATTACGCGGGCACGATCTCCCGGGAGAGCCGCTGTCTCAAGGTGGTCAACCGGGAGTGGAAGGCGGTGATCGGCGGCAGCGAGCACAGCCTGTGCGTGCGCTTTGAGAGCCGGGACGGGGAAAAGCTCTTCGGCATGGGCCAGTACCAGCAGCCCTATCTGGATCTGAAGGGCTGCGTTCTGGAGCTTGCCCAGCGCAACAGCCAGATCTCCGTCCCCTTTGCGCTGTCGTCGCTGGGATACGGGTTTTTGTGGAACCTGCCCGCCGTGGGGCGCGTCAGCTTCGGCAAGAACCTGACCGAGTGGACCGCCGCCGCGACGCGGCAGATGGACTATTGGATCACCCTGGGGGACACCCCGCGGGAGATCCTGGGGCGGTACACCGCCGTCACCGGCCGGGCGCCGCTGTTCCCGGAGGACCTCATGGGGCTCTGGCAGTGCAGGCTGCGCTATCGCACGCAGGACGAGGTCCTGTCCGTGGCGCGGCGCTGTCTGGCCGAGGGCGTTCGCCCGGACATGATCATCATCGACTTTTTCCACTGGCCCCTGCAGGGCGAGTGGAGGTTCGACGAGACCTATTGGCCCGATCCAAAGGGCATGGTGGACGAGCTGCACCGCATGGGGATCAAGGTCATGGTCTCCGTGTGGCCCAGCGTGGACCGGCGCAGCGAGAACTTCTATCCCATGCTGGAGGACGGTCTTCTGATGCGCACCGAGCGCGGCGCGGACCAGACCTATGACTTTCAGGGGGACTGCGTCCAGATCGACCCGTTCAACCCCGAAACGCGCGAGCGCGTCTGGGAGATCTGCCGCCGGAACTATTACGACCTGGGGATCGACGGCTTCTGGCTGGACAACGCAGAGCCGGACCTCGGCGTCTACGACTTCGACCACTATCGCTATGCCGCCGGTCCGGCCATGACCTGCAGCAACCAGTATCCGCAGATGTACGGGCGGATCTTTTTCGACCATATGCGGCCCGGGGCGGTCAACCTGATGCGGTGCTGCTGGGCGGGAAGCCAGCGGTACGGCAACGTCATCTGGTCGGGGGACGTGCCGAGCGATTTCGAGGCCTTCCGCGATCAGCTGGCGGCGGGGCTGAACATGGGGCTGGCCGGGATCCCGTGGTGGACCACGGACGCGGGCGGCTTTATGACGGACGACGCCGACGACCCGGCCTTCCGCGAGCTTCTGGTCCGCTGGTTCCAGTTCGCCGTCTATTCGCCCGTGCTGCGGATGCACGGCGACCGGGGCCCCCACGATATTCCGCCGCTGGACCGGCGCGAACGGGGCGGCGGCTATCTGGACACGGGCCGTCCCAACGAGCTGTGGAGCTTCGGCGAGGAGACCGGCGCCATCCTGAAGAAGTATCACGCGCGCCGTCTGGCGCTGAAGCCCTATCTGCGGGAGATCTTCGCACAGGCGCACGAGGACGGTTCGCCGCTGCTCCGGGCGATGTTCTACGAATTTCCGGACGATCCCCGCTGCTGGGAGCTGGCGGACCAGTACCTGTTCGGACCGCGCCTGCTGGTGGCCCCGGTGCTGTGGCCGGGCCGGACCGAGCGGGACGTATACCTGCCGGCGGGGACGTGGCGGGACGCCGACAGCGGCGAGATCCTGTCCGGCGGCCGGACGGTGCGCGCCGCCGCGCCGCTGGAGCGGATCCCCGTGTTCGAGCGGCTGTAGAAAAAAAGACTTCCGACAAAAAAAGACCGCCCGGCCGGGCGGCCTTTTTTTGTCGGAAAAGAGAAGACGGGCGGGCGCGGCGCGGATTAAGAAAAACTTAAAGGCGCCGCGCCGTTTTCTTTCGGCTTTTTGTGGTATCCTAAGGCTGCGCGGCGGAACGGCCGCGGCCCGCCGCGGACGGAAGGACCGGCGGCGCGAAAGAAAACGACCGGAGAGGGGGCGGCGGATTGAACGCCATCCGACAGGAGAGCAGGAGAACGGCCCTGTCCGCGCCGCGCGCGGACAGGGGGAGCAGATGGAAAAAGAGGATCGGCGTTTTGCTGTTCGTGCTGCTGAACGCCGCGGTCCTCTGGCTCACGGCGTCGGCTGAGTTCTCGCGGGAGCGGCAGGCGTACCGCGGCGAGCCCTTCAGTCCGCAGCGTCTGCTGGCGCTGGCCGGAGCGGCCGGGTGCGTCGCCTTCGTCCTCGCCGCCGAGACCGGGAAGCTTTTGCTGATGATGCGCCGTCTGGGCGAGCGCGTGTCTCTGCGGGCCGCGCTGGAAACGGCGGCCCTCGGGCGGTACTACGATTGCGTCACGCCCTCCGGCGCGGGGGGCCAGCCGTTCCAGATCTGGTATCTCCGCGCCGGCGGCTATTCCGCCGGGGCCGCCGCCGCCATGCCGCTGCTCGGCTTTTTCACCCGTCAGGCCGGGCTGGTGATCCTGACGCTGGGTGTCTTCGCGCTGGGGCGCGGCGCGGTGGACAGCGCCGGGATCCGGGTCGCCGCGTATTTCGGCGCGGCGGGGTACACGG
>JAEERN010000120.1 GCA_016285815.1 Clostridiales bacterium | reverse complement strand
TTTTTTCGCGCATTGTTGCACTCTCTTTGGAAAAGTGCAACATACTACGCCTCCTTGGGACGATGGACGGAGCAACAGGGGTGGCGCGTATTCGTCACCCAATCTGACATGACATCCCGGCCCGGTTCGTCCGCAGCTGGGGCGGGTTGACCGAAGAGCAACGCGAACAAGTCTTGGTGAGTGAGAACGAACGAAATCGGGCCGCCGAAGCGGTTCGCAAGGTAAAAAACTCTTGAGGAGAGCATTACAACATGACCACCGAACAGCGCAACGAGATCCTAAACGCATGGAACCACCACCAAGCCGCCATCGACCGGGCCAGAGAAGCCCTGTTTGAAGACGAAGAACTCAACGCGCTGGGCCGTAATGCCAACGCCGTCCAGGCCGGGATGCGCGCCGTGCTGAACGCGCTCGGCTATGACATCGTCTGGCCCCATGACGAAGAGTACGCCATCTGCGGCGACCCGGACATCTGGCCCATGTGGCTGATTGACCAGAACATCCCGGAACTGCGCGACCTCGCCGTCATCGAAGGACTCGACAAGACCATGCACGAACATGACGATGTCGGGCCGACTACCGATATCACCGACAACTAACTTGGCCTTTCGGGCCAGCCTCCATTCTTTTGCCGCTCCGTGTTGCCGCACGGGGCGGTATTTCTCCGCCCATTCTTTGCCGTTCTGTGTCATCCCGCATGCTTGACATGTTCTCAGTGCTCTGTGATTGTCTTGCACTTAAGGCAATAAACAAGTCTGTATGGCACATTTTATCTGAAACCATATATCGGCGACATCGCTGCGCGGTTTGCCCCGTCGCTGGACATGATGGTCGGCGACGAGCTCAAGGCCTGCATGGACGTTTTCAGGCGTTGACTCCCCCGAAAAAGGCGGACCGCGAAAAGCGTCGACGGACCGCGCGGCCCGTCGGCGCTTTTCGAACGGTTTTCCGGGGCGGTCCCCGTCCGGCGGTCAGTCCTTCCGGGGGCGGAAGGTGCCGCACTCGGTCCCGCCGCGGCCGACGGCGACGCTGACCCGTTCGGCCCGGCAGCGGCCCGCGTCGTTGTGGGTACAGGTCTTCGCGTCGCACCGGACCTCGGTCTCGGTCTCGGCCGAGCCGTACAGGCTGTTGACGAACGCCCCGCTGCTTTTGGTGTAGGACGCGCACCGCGTCTCGCCGCTCTCGCGAGCGCCGCGGCCCGCAACGCGGATCTCGCCCCGGGAACAGCGCTCGCCGCAGTTGCTGATGCAGGCGGAAACGCTGCACTTCAGATCGTTCATGGCAAAACCGACCTCTCTTTTCAAAAACTCTGCCGCGGAGCGCCATGCTCCGCGGCAGTTAGGGTTTGCCGTTTTTTTCGTTTTTATGCGCGCTCCGCGCCCGAAGGCCGGTCCGGCGGGACCCCGGTCAGGCGTTCTCCGTCTCCCGGGCGGAGGTCTCCAGCGTCTGCTCGAAGGCCTCGCTCCAGACCCCGGCGCGCCGGGCCGCGCAGACCAGCGCGCCCTCCTCCGGGCGCAGCCGGGCGCTCCGCACGGGCGCGCCCGGGACCAGCCGGGCCAGATGCGCCTCGAACCGCCGCCGGAACCGGGGCGAATGCTCGAACACCCCGCCCCAGGTGTAGACCGGCAGGACCCCGGTCTCGTCCGTCAGAGCCCGCGCCGTCCGCGCCAGGCTCTCGGCGGCCTCGTCCACGATCCGGGCGGCGACCTCGTCTCCGTTGTCCGCCGCCAGATCCGCCAGCCGCGCCGCGGCGGCCACCGCGGGAACGCCCGCCTCTTCGGCGTAGAGCACCGGGATGATCTCCCGCATCCGCTCCACGCCGAACCACTCCAGCACCATCTCCCGCAGCAGCGTGGGCTCGCCGCCCTCGCCCGCCCGAACGGCCGCCCGGATCACCCGGTTCCCGATGTCGAAGCCGCTGCCCTCGTCGTTGAGCAGCCAGCCCCAACCGCCCGCGGCGTATTCCCGGCCGGCCTCGTCCACGGCGGCCCCCATGGAGCCGGTCCCGCTGATGACCACCATGCCGGCCTCGCCTCCGGCGGCGCCCACCAGCGTCATGTGCGCATCCGAATGCAGGTACAGGCGGGCCGGATCCAGCGCCTCGCCGCAGAACTGCAGCAGCGTGGCCTCGTCGGCCTCGCCGTCCAGCGCGCTGAGACCCACGGCCGCGCCGTCGAACCAGTCCGCGTCCGCGGCGTCCAGCAGGTCGTCGATCCCGGCGCACAGGTTCCGCCGCGCGGCGTACAGGCCGATGCTGTTGTAATTCAGCCCGCCGCACGCCGCCCGGGCCACGATCCTTCCCGTCCCGTCACAGGCGGCCAGCCTGCTGTGGGTGCCGCCGCCGTCCACGCCGATCAAAAGCACGGTCCCTCTCCCCTCTCCTGTCCGCGCGGGCCGAAGACGGCCCGGCGCAGCTCGTTCACCGAATCGAAAATATAGTCCGCCCGCACGTCGCGCTGGGCGGCGTAGTCCGCCGCCGAGGTCTCGCCGGACAGCACCAGCACCGCCGTCAGCCCCGACCGGTTGGCAAAGGCGATGTCCGTGGACAGCCGGTCCCCCACCATGGCAGTCTCTTCCGGCGCGATGCCGTACCGGGCGAAGGCCGCCTCGGCCATCATGCGCTCCGGCTTGCCGGCGATCTCCGCCTCGGCCCCCGTGGCCGTCCGGAACAGGGCCAGCATGGCCCCGGCGTCCGGGATGAAGCCCCGCTCCGTGGGACAGACCCGGTCCGGATGCGTGGCGAAGAAGGGGACTCCCGCGAACAGATAGTCGCAGGCGATCCTCAGCTTTTCATAGGTCAGCGTCTGGTCGAACCCCAGCAGCACGAACTGGGGATCCGCGTTTTCGCCCACCAGCGCGAACCCCTCGCGCCGCAGCAGGTCCTCCAGGCTCGGCGTGCCCAGCACGTACCCCCGGGCGCCGCGCCCGAAGCGCCGCGCCAGCATCAGCGCCGCCGCGTCGCCCGACGTGAACACGTCCTCCTCCGGGGTCTCGATGCCGAGCCGGCCCAGCTTTTCCGCATAGTCCCGCGGCGAGCGGGACGAGTTGTTGGTCAGAAAGATGGCCCGGCCGCCGCCGGCGCGGACCTCTTCGATGAACGCCCGGGCCCCCGGGATCAGTTCGTTCCCCAGATAGACGGTCCCGTCCATGTCCAGAAACCAGTTTCGAATGGCCCGTATCTCCGCCGCCATGCGTTTTCCCCCGCTTTCCTCTCAGTTCGTCCGGAGGCTGCGGGCCAGCCGCAGCACCGTCATCCGCCGCCGGACGAAGATCCCGTACGTCAGCGCCGCCGCGGCCCGCTCGTCCGAAATGCCGCAGGCCGCCGCCGTGTCCGTGCCCCCGGCCCG
>JAEERN010000004.1 GCA_016285815.1 Clostridiales bacterium | reverse complement strand
TCCTGTATGTTTTCATCTGATTGATCCTCTCTTCTCAAAAAATGTGATGGGATTTACTGATTCCAGTTGGTCGTGCGGCGCACCGAGCGGATCCGCATCCGCGGCGCGTTTTCGCCGCCGAACGCGGCGATGGCGGCGGCCATGACGGCGACCAGTTCGTCGCCGCCGACCTCGTCAGACTTGGGCGCCTCCAGCGCGGGCTTTTCGGCGGGGGCCGGAACGGCCGGGACCGCGGGCTTTTCCGGAAGGGCCGGCTTTCTGCCGCGCTTTTCCACCGCGGTAACGGCTTTGCCCACCAGCGCGATGATGACCCAGAGCAGGATCAGCACCGCGAAGACCGTGCCGAGTCCCAGCGCCAGCGTCGTCAGACCTTCGCCCAGCTTATCGCCCAGGCTCATTTCCTCCGAGGCGGCAAGGATGATGTACTCCATAGCGTCAGTCCTCTTTTTTTCAGTTCTTCGTGGACAGCAGGCCCAGCGCGTAGACCAGCGCCTGTCTGGTCTCCAGCGGATCGACGATCTCGTCCACATAGCCGTGACGGGCCGCCTCATAGGGCGAGGCCAGCTTTTCGCCGTACTCGGCGGTCAGCTTTGCGCGCTCGGCGATGGGATCGTCGGCGGCCTTGAGCGCGTCGGCGCAGAGCAGATCCACGGCGGCGCCGGCGTTCAGCGCGGAGATCTCCGCCTGGGGCCAGGCAAAGACCATATCGCAGCCCAAGCCCTTGGCGCCCATGGCGACGTAGGCCGAACCCGTGGCCAGGCCGGTGATCAGCGTGACCGTGGGAACGGAGGCCGAAGCGTAGGCCCCGGCCAGGGAGGCGGCGGCGGTCAGGCCGCAGCTTTCGAATTCGGCGGAGCAGTCGAACCCGCCGGAGTTCAGCACGGTGACCACGGACAGGCCGAACATGTCGGCAAAGCCGATGAAATCGGCGGCCTTGGCGGCGCCGGCGGCCGTGACGGTCCCGAAGAACCCGACCACCGCGACGGCTTCGCCGTCGAACCGGGCCAGCCCCGTGAAGACCTCGTCGGCATAACCCGCGCCGATCTCCAGATATTCGCCGTTGTCCGCGGCGGCGGCCAGCACCGAGGCCGCGTCGCCCGCGCCCAGCGCCTCCAGATCGGTGAGGCGGTTGATGTCGTCGCTGTCGGCGGCATAGTTCTTGTCGCCGGAGCTGTTGGCGGGCAGATACGAGATCAGCGCCCGGACGATGCCGGCGGCCTCCGCGTCGGTCTTGGCGGCGAAATCCGCCTTGCCCGCGGCGACGGCCTCCGCCGCGCCGGCCTTGACCTCGGCCGCGCCGGACCGCGCGGCGATGACCGTGGGCGAATTGAAGTAGAACTCCGAACCCTCCACCGCGACGGTGAAGTCGAAGCAGGACGCCGCAACGGCGGCCGCGCCGCCGCAGTTTCCGGCGATGACGGCGATCTGGGGCACGAGGCTCGCCGCGGCGGTGGCCTTGGCGATGACGGCGGCATAGCCGTTCAGCGCGTCCACCCCTTCGGCGATCCTGGCGCCCTTGGAATCAAAGACGCCGACGACGGGGATCCCCGTCTTCAGCGCGTAATCGTAAAGCGCGCAGATCTTTTTGGCGTGCATCTCCGAGACCGCGCCGCCCAGCGCGGCGGCGTCCTGCGAGAAGACGCAGACGGGAGCGCCGTTGACCGTGCCCCAGCCCGTGACCACGCCCTCCGCCGCGGCGTCGGCGATCCCGCCGAGCTCCGTCGGCCGCTGCTTCACAAACGCGCCGACCTCCATAAAGCTGCCCTCGTCCAGGATCAGCGCGATGCGATCTCTGGCCGGCGAGGCTTTGGAAACGGCGGCCTTTTTCTCGAGGAAAAGATCTCTTTTCCCGATATTGTCCATGTTTTCCCTACCTCCTTGACCCGTAAGTGTCCCGTGAATATGTGAAAGAAAAAGCCGCGCGAAACGCCTTTTCTCACAATTCCGTATCAAAGTTAATTATAGCATATCCGGCGCCGGAATACAAGAAAATATTTTTCATCAAATAGTATAGATATAGGGCTTGACAACGCCCCCGGGAATGTGTATAATAATGGAGATTTCCGGGTCTGCCCGAAGATCGTGGGGGTATAGCTCAGCTGGTAGAGCGGCGGTCTCCAAAACCGTAGGCCCAGAGTTCGATCCTTTGTGCCCCCGCGCGCCGCCGCAAGCGTTCGACCGCTTGCGGCGACTTTTTTGCCGGGGCCGCGCGCGGCCCCGCCCGCGGCGGACACATCAAAAGGCGCCCTGCGCGCCGGTTTTTCGGGAGGTTTGCCCCATGTCACTCAAACGCTGGAAGCTCTTTTGTCTCGCCCTTGCCGTGCTGTCTCTGCTGCTGGCGGCGGCCCTGGTCTGGGTCAAGGTCTCCGACGCGCGCCGGCTGGCCGGGTTCAAGCTCTACAAAAACGTGATCTCGCAGGACGAGGTGGAACGGACCCTTTTCGGCCAGCCCATCTCCTCCGAGCGGGACGGCGAGTACCGCATCGGCATCAAGACCGCCGTGGACGGCGATTACCACGCCGAGCTCACGGTCTATCAGGCCCGGGGCGGCGCGTATGAGGCCGTCTTCCGCTGCCCCGCCGTGATCGGCAAAAACGGCCCCGGCAAACAGTCGGAGGGCGACGTCAAGACCCCGCTGGGCACCTGGACCGTAGGCGGGGCCTACGGCATCCAGGACGACCCCGGCAGCCTGCTGCCCTATACGAAGGTCACGGACGACATGTACTGGTGCGCGACCGGCTCCAACGGCCTCAACTACAACACCCTGCTCTACAAGAGCGAGCACCCCGATTGGGACTATTCCGAGGACGAGCACCTGATCGACTATCCGATCCGGTACGCCTACTTCCTCGACATGGGCTACAACCTGGCCGGCGCGCCGTACGCCGGCAACGCCATCTTCCTGCACTGCTGGAAGGAGCCCGACTATCCCACCGGCGGCTGTGTCGCCGTCTCGGAGGAGAGCATGATCCGCATCCTGCAGACGATCACCCCCGGGACCGCCGTCACGGTCTACTGACTTCCGCACCTTCCGCGCGCCGCTCCCAGTCCGGATCGGCGCGCGTTTCCCGCTTTGAGATCGCCCCAAAGAGAGGAGGCGCCGCCGTGGCGCAGATCCTGCTGTTCAACATCCCCGCTCCCAAGGCGGCCGTGATCCGCGCGCTGGCGGCCCGGCTGGACGTTTCCTGCCGGGAGATCCCGCCGGACCGCTTCGGGCGTCCGCTGGGCGCGCTGACCGGGCGGCCGGGCTTTCCCGGCGCGTCGGCGGAGGCCGCCTTCGCCGACGAGATGCTGGTGATGGACGGGCTCGGCGCCCCGCAGTTCCACGGTCTTTTGGACGGGCTTCGCCAAAGCGGGGCCCCGGTGGCCCTCAAGGCCGTGGTCACCGGACAAAACCTCTTCTGGACCCCGGCACAGCTCGCCCGGGAGCTGTCCGCCGAACGGGAAGCGCTGCTTTTGCAGGAGCGCGGCCGCTCCGGGCCGGCGCGCGCATGAAAGGAGTTTCCGCCATGGAGTTTTTTTCCTCGACCGGCCGAAAGCGCCCCGTGCGCCTCTGTGAGAGCACGAGAAAGTTCGCCTTCGACTCGCTGGCCCACGTCTACGGGCTGGACACCATGCGGCACGAGGCCGTCTCGCTGGACGGGATCCCGGGCTTTGACGACCTGCCCGCCGTCCGGCGATACGACCTTGCGATCCGCGCCATCGCCGAACAGGCTCCCATCCGCCTCTGCGAGGGTGAGCGGATCAGCGGCGCGGCGACGCTGGGCCTGGCGATCTCGCACTGCGTTCCCGCCGTCCGGAACGGCAAGGCGGTGTTCTCCAGCGTCTCACACCTCACCATCGACTTTGAAACGGTCCTGACCCGCGGGCTGGACGGCATCCGGGCCGACGTCGAGCGCGCCGCGGCCGCTCCCCGGGACGCCCGGGCGGCGGAGTTTTTCGAGAGCTGCCGCTCGGTCCTGGACAGCATCACCCTCTGGCACGGCCGCTATCTCGCGGCGCTGGAGGGGCGGCCGGACCTCGCCGAAAACCTGGCCAATCTGCGCCGCGTCCCCTTCCGGCCCGCCCGGACCTTTCACGAGGCCGTGCAGAGCCTGTGGTTCCTCTTCTCCTTCGTGCGTCTCTGCGGCAACTGGCCCGGGATCGGCCGGATCGACGCGCTTCTGGGCGGCTATCTGAAGCGCGATCTGGCCGAGGGACGGCTGGACCTCGACGAGGCCCGGGAGATCCTGGCCCACTTCTTCATCAAGGGCTGCGAGTGGGTCAAGGGCGGCGACTGCGGCAGCGGCGACGCCCAGCACTATCAGAACATCGTGCTCGCCGGCGTCGACCGCGGCGGGGCCGACGTCACCAACGAGGTGACCTATCTCGTTCTGGACGTCGTCGAAGAGCTGGGGATCAGCGACTTTCCCATCTCCGTCCGGCTCAGCGCCGCCACCGAGCCGCGCCTGCTGGAGCGCGCGGCCGAGGTCGTCCGGTACGGCGGCGGCGTGCTGGCCTTTTACGGCGAAGAGACCGTCCTGGCGGCGCTGGAGCGCTATGGCTATCCCCCGGAAGCGGCGCGGCGCTTTGCCAACGACGGCTGCTGGGAGGTCCAGATCCCCGGCGAGACCGACTTCGCCTATTCCCCCTTCGACGCGCTTCAGATCCTTCAGCACCGCACGCTGCGGGACTATGCCGGGGACGTCTCCTTCGACAGCTTCGAGGCGCTCTACGCGGCCTTCGTCCGCGATCTCTCCGACGAGGTGAAGCGCATCTGCGACGATCACAAGGCCTGGCTGATCGACCCCCTCACGGGAGAGCGGCGGCCCCAGACCCCGGCGACGGTGGTCGCCCTGTTCGAGCGGGGCTGCGTCGCCCGCGGGCGCTCGTATTTCGAGGGCGGCCCGAACTACTGCGTCCGGTCCCCCCACATCGGCGGGCTTCCCGACGTGGTCAACTCGCTGTACGCGATCAAAAAGGCGGTCTTCGACGACCGGCTGATCTCTTTCCCGGACTTTCTGGCCCTGCTCCGGCGCGATTGGGAGGGCGGCGAGGTCCTTCGGCGCCGGATCCTCGGCTTTGACTATTTCGGCAACGACAATGACGAGTGCGACGCCGTCGCGGTGCGGCTGCTGCACGATTTCGCGCTGGCCTGCCGCGCCAACGACGGCGGCGGGATCTTCTTCCCGCCGGGCGTCAGCACCTTCGGGCGCCAGCTTGAATGGGCGCCGCGCCGGCTGGCCTCCCCCAGCGGGCGAAAAAAAGGCGAAGTGCTGGCGCCGAACTGCTCGCCCACCCCGGGCAGCGACCGGCTGGGCGCGACGGCGATCGTCCGCTCTTACTGCAAGCCGGACCTGTCGGAGATGACCACGGGGGCCGCGCTGGACCTCAAGCTCCTGCCGGGCAGCGTGGAGGGCGAGGACGGCAAGCAGGCCCTGATCTCGCTGCTGCGCGGGTTCGCCGCCCTCGGCGGGTTCTTCCTCCAGCCCGATGTCGCCGACGCCGAGCTGCTGCTGGAGGCCCAGCGTCACCCGGAGTCGTACGCCACGCTCTCGGTCCGGGTCTCCGGCTGGAACGCGCGCTTCGTGACGCTCTGCCGCGAATGGCAGGACATGATCATCGATGAATACCGGCATTGAACTGACCGTCACCGAGATCCAGCGCTTCTGCATGCACGACGGTCCGGGGACCCGGACCGTCGTGTTCCTCAAGGGCTGTCCGCTGCGCTGCGAGTGGTGCCACAACCCCGAAACGCGCGCTTTTTCCCCCGAGCTGTCCTTCACCGCGAAAAAGTGCGTCGTCTGCGGCGCCTGCGCCGCGGTCTGCCC
>JAEERN010000119.1 GCA_016285815.1 Clostridiales bacterium | reverse complement strand
GCGCGGACGGCCGCCGCGCGGTGCGCGAAACGCACAAAACAACCGGAAATAGGACGGGATTCCCGCGAAAAAGCTTGGCCGGAACGCGAAATGAGCCGGAACGGTTTCGGATCCAAAACAGCTGCGGCGCGCCGTCCGGGCGGCGGTCTCGCCGGACGGCGCGGGAACGAAAACAGGGGAAAATACCGGAATGCGCGGCGCGGCCGGCTTTTCCTTCACCGCTGTTTTCGGGCGTCTTTCCGTCCCGGGCTGCGGCCGGCCGCGCTTATTTGTGAATCTCGCATAAAACCGGGCGGTGTTTTTTGTGCACTATGCCGCTTGCGAAGAAAGAGGAATTCCTTTATACTATAGTCGTCTTTCCGGGAAGGGGTTTCCGGGCTTTGTTTGGTTCCCTTTTTTGGATAAGACCATATTATTTTGGAGGGTTTTCACAGATGAAGAAGACCAGACTTCTTGCGCTTCTGCTGGCGCTCGTGATGGTCGCCGCCATGTTCGCTGCCTGCAACGGCACCGAGCCTGAGACGACTACCACCGCCGCCACGACGACGGAAGCCACCACCACCGAGGCCACCACCACCGAGGCCACCACCACCGAGGCCACCACTACCGAGGCCACCACCACCGAGGCCACCACTACCGAGGACGTCGGCCTGGACGGCTATGAGTTCTCCATCGGCAACAACGGTTTTGCCGGTTATGTGAACGACCCGTCCACCGAAAAGGGCGCTGAGTTTGCCAAGATCGTCGAAGACATCGAAGACAAACTGAACTGCACCATGACCTTCGTCGCTCCGGGCAGCACGGACAACATGGACGCCATCTTCCAGCTGGTTTCCGCCGGCGACTATGGCTACGACATCTTCCGTGTCCGTCAGTCCAGCTGGATCCCCTGCGCCGTCAACGGCTACACCTGGGCGCTGGATGAACTGGCTGATCAGTTCGGTCTGGATATCTACAACGAAGATATGTGCAACCAGGTCTACCTGAAGATGAGCGAGATGAACGGCCATTACTGGGCCATCGACTTCACCGGTAAGTTCGACGACACCTCTCTGGGCCACTTCTACGCCTTCAACAGCACGCTGGTCGACAAGGCCGGCACCCCCGCCGCCGACCTGTATCAGGCCATCCGCGACTTCAAGTGGGACTATGACATGTTCCTCGACATCGCCGGCAAGATCACCGAAGACACCGACGGCGACGGCAGCAACGACATCTGGGGCGTCGCCCTCGACACCGACGGCAACGAAGCCTGGTCCAACGGCACCGGCCCGATCATCCAGAACGCCGACGGCAAGTGGGTCGCCAACCTGCAGGATCCGAACGTTCTCGAGTCCCTCGAGTTCATGTACAAACTGTCCGGCATCGAGTACGAGTACCCGGTCTACGGTGACACCGTCGGCCGCGGCGACCGCCGCAGCATGTTCTACGCCGGCGAGTGCGGCTTTGCCGGTCTGTACGGCGGCAACATCGACGAGGGCGGCACGGGCTCCATCACCGGCTTCCAGGTCGGCATCGCCCCGATCCCGCACGGCCCCAACGCCACCAACTACTGCATGAACGTCGTCGACTGCGACTGGCACATCATGCTGAAGACCCACAAGAACCCGGCCGCCGCCTGCGCCGTCATCAACGAGTTCGGCAAAGCGGTCTGCAACTGGGAAGACTACATCGATCAGCTCTACACCTACGTCAACGGCTCTGACGAGTGCATGGAAATCTTCAACGATTACCTGCTGCCCAACGGCAAGATGAACATCGCCAAGTGCTCCGAGAACATGTACCAGATCGTCCGCAAGGAGTTCTACCGCGACATCTACACCCTCGAGAAGACCGCCGCGCAGGCCGCTGAGGCTTACAACGACGTCGTGCAGGCCGAGCTGGACCTGATCTTCAAGCAGTAATCAGATTCCGCTGACCGGAAACACGCCAAACAAGGTTCGACCTTGCCCGGGGGAACGGCAAACGCCGTTCCCTCGGTTTTTTGCGCGTCGCTTCTCCCGGAAGGACGGGGAAAGCGACACGTCCCGCCCGGCTCGGGAGAGCAGTCCGGTCCCGCCCGCCGCCCCGAAAGAGCGATCCGGTCCCGGCGGCGGGCGGAAAGAAGTGCCAGCGTACGGCCCGCGCGGCAAAGATCGCCCCGGAAAGCGGGTCTCCGCTTTCCGGGGCGATCGGTTTTTTGGGGGGCAACGGAAGCACAGGGGCCGCGCGGGGCGGACGGAGGGAACGCCCCGGTCCGCCGCGGGGACCTCCGGGGCGGTCAGGGCCTGCGGGGATCGAAGCCCTCGAAGATAAAGGTCCGGAACCAGCGGCGGCCGCGGGCGACCTCGTCGGCGCTGCGGAAGGTCCAGCCCACGGGGAACGCGCCGAGGCGCGTGACCAGGCGGCGGCAGGGGTGCGCGCCGCTGACCGCCTCGTAGGACACGAAGTCCGGCCGGGCCAGCGCGTTGAAGATCAGCCAGCCCAGCGGCTTCAGCAGGACGCTGCCGCCGGGAAAGCCGGAGGACAGCACGCCGCGGCAGACGGCGCGGCGGCGGAACCGGTACCAGAGCCCCACGGTGGGGTAGAAGGACTGGACGAGATAGGGGCCGCCGTACCCGCGCAGGAGGGTCTCCGCCGTGCGGCAGAGGCGGAACCCCGCCGAGGCGCCGCACTTGTATTCGATCAGCAGCGGAACGCGGCCGTCCACCTCGGCCAGCAGCTCTTCCAGCGTCGGGACGCGCTGGCCCGTGCCGGCCAGACGCAGCTCGCGCAGCCGGTCCAGCGTCAGACGGCCGGGCCGGCCGGACACGCCGCACATCCGGTCCAGCGTCTCGTCGTGGAACACGACGACGCGGCCGTCGGCGGTGAGGCGCAGGTCGGTCTCGATGGCAAAGCCGGCCTCGGCGGCGGCGCGGAACGCCGCAAGGGAGTTCTCGGGGCGCCCGGGGCCGTGAAGTCCGCGGTGCGCGATGAACCGCCCCTCCAGCAGGGCGCGGTCCGGGTGGCGGCGCGCGGCGGGAAAAATCAGGAACAGGAACAGCGCCCCGGCCCCGGCGGCGCAGAGGGCGGCGACGGCGAGCGGCGGCACGGGATCAATCCTCCACGTCGAAGGACTCGAGCACGGACTTGGGCGCGGCCGGGCGCGAGTCGCCGTGGCGGACCAGCAGCATGGTCACGAAGGACAGCACGGAGAAGACCACGGCATAGGGAAACAGCACGCGATAGCCGAGCTTGTCGATCAGCAGGCCGGAGAGCAGCGGCGTCACGATCTGGGCGGCCATGGAGAAGGTGTAATAGAACCCGGTGTACTTCCCGACGTCGGCGCCGGAGCTCATTTCGACCACCATGGGGAAAGAGTTGACGTTGATGGCGGCCCAGCCCACGCCGACCAGCCCGAACAGCAGATACAGCACGGGCGTCTGGGCGCGGAGGAAGATGGCGGCGGCGTAGCAGACGGTCATCAGCGAGATGCCCAGCAGCACCGTGCGCTTGCGGCCCAGCCGCCCGGACAGGAACCCCAGCGGCACGAAGGCGGCGATGGCCGTCACCGTGGCGGTCAGCAGATAGCCGGACGAGGTGCCGAGGTCCGCCCCCAGCACGGCGACGCAATAGCGGGAGAACGCCGTGGTGACGGCGTTGTAGGCGGTGAACCAGAGGAACACCGAGGCGAGGATCAGCACCAGACTGCGGAGCACCGGGCGGGGCAGCCTGCCGCCGGCCGCGGCGGGATCTCCGGGGTCGTCGGCGACGCCGCTTTCGGCCACGATCCGGTTCTCGCGCAGGGTCAGGACCATCACGGCCACCGCCGCCAGCATGAACAGCGCGATGACGAGGAAGATGGGCCAAAAGGCCTGATCCTCGGCGTAGACGGTCTCGCCGGCCTCGTTCTTGCTGCTCTTGAGCAGGATCATCATCATGACCGTGGCGAAGATGCCGCCCACATAGCCCACCAGATTGATGATGGCGTTGGCCTTGCTGCGCAGGGGCTTGGGCGTCACGTCCGGCATATAGGCCACGGCCGGCGTCCGGTAGATGGACATGACGACCAGCAGGACGATCAGGACCGTCAAAAAGGCGGGAAAGCTGCGGATCTCTTCGAAATAGGCCATGAGCAGCAGCAGGACCGCCGCGGCGACGGTGCCGAACAGGATGTACGGCGTGCGCTTGCCCAGCGGCGTCCGGGTCCGGTCGGACAGCGCGCCGAAGAGGGGCAGCATGAAGATGGCCAGCACGTTGTCGATGGACATGATGGCGTTGGCCGTAAAGGTCTTGAGGCCGAAGACGTACTCCAGCAGATAGGGGACGACCTGGTCGTAGAACTGCCAGAAGGCGAGGATGGACATAAAAGCGAAGCCGATGAGGATCGTGCGTTTGGTGTTGAGTTTCATGTCCGGTACCGTTCTTTCCGATTCGTTCCGTGGGTCCGGCTCTATGATAGCAAGTTCCGGGGCAAAAGTCAAGAAAAGCCGGAGACGCCGGGCAGGACCGGGCGGAAAACGGCCGGCGCGCGGCGCCGCGGCGAAGCGGGACGCCTGGGGCGGAGAGAAAAACAGCGGGGGCGCCGGGCGGCGCCCCCGCTGTCGGGGATGGACCGGAAAAGCGTTACAGCTCGATGCGGAGGGTCTTGATCTCCCACGGGCGGAAGGACAGGGCCGTGCCGTCGGTCTCGCGCAGGACCTTGCCCAACAGGTCGGTCTCCGCCGTGACCCGGCCGGCGGACGGGACGAAGTCGGCTCCGGCGGCCTCATCGGAATAGTTGCAGAAGCGGGCGACCATGGCGCCGTTTTCGGGGTACAGGGCGGTGAGGATCACCTCGCCGCCGCGCGCGTCGAGGCGGGCGGCCTCGAAGTTCACCAAGCGGCCGTTCCCGCGGGCGGCGTCCGCCGTCAGGACGGGGTATTCATAGGCCAGCGCTTCGCGGTGGACCGCGGCGTCGGACTCGCCGGCGCCGAAGGGGAAGAGGGCGAACTCGCCGCCGAAGCGGCCGTTCAGCATGACGGTGCCGCAGAAGTAGTCGTTGGCGTAGATCAGCGGCAGGTTGACGCGGTTCCCCTCGATGGCCGAGCCGCCGCAGCCCCGGTTGAAGAACGCCACGCCGCCGGTCCTGTCGCGCAGGGCCAGCCAGTAGACGCCCTGGAGATAGGTCGGCGTGGCAAAGGCCGTCTCGTGGTCCACGGGCCGGTCGGCCAGGACCAGACGGCCCTCGTACCAGAAGGGCTCGGGCAGGGGGATCTGGTCGTTCCAGTCGGAGAGGGAGAAGGGCAGGTCGCGGACCATGCGGCGGTCCCTGTCCAGACAGAGGTCCAGCACGAAGCGCAGCTTTTCCTCGTGGACGAAGCCGTTGATCACGTGGTCCGACAGGATGCCCTTGGTGACGCCGGTGCGGCCGATGTGCTGGCCGGCGATGTCGAACCAGGCCGAGCAGTCGATGCGGTCGGTACCGCGGGCGAGGCGCATCGTAAAGGTGAAGGGGATGCCGCCGATCTCGCCGGTCTGGACCGCTTCAGCGGAGTGCGCGGCCAGCGTTACGGTCCACTTGCCCGTCGAGGCCGTGTCCCGGTCCTCGATCCAGCCGCGGAACAGCGCGCCGTCGCCGTTGTCGGCGAGACGGCGGCCGGAGGCGTCCTCGAGGAAGACGATGCCGCGCTCGTTGAGCTTGATCCGGTACCGGGGGGTCTTCAGCAGGCCGGATGCCTCGTCGTAGGACCAGTCCCCGGCGGGGACGGCGGAGGGCGCGGGATCCAGCCGGATGGCGCGGGCGGTCAGCGGCGGCAGCGAGACCAGCACGCGCAGCTTGTCGCCGTCCCGCTCGACGGGCAGCGCTTCTTCGCCGTCGAAGGCGGACGCGCAGCCGCGGGCGGCGGTCTCGATCCATTCGGTGACCGGAGACGAGGCGGGGTTGACGGCCAGCACCGTCTCCGCGTCCGGCGAGGAAAAGGCCGGAGCCATGGCGGCCAGGGACCGCGCGGCGGCCCCGCGGGAGAGGTCCAGCGAGGCGGGGATGAAGCGGCGGGCATTGGACAGCAGGCCGCAGATGGTGATGTCGTGGTGCTGGAGGATCAGCGCGTTTTTCCACGCCTCTTCCAGCGCGGGCTGTTCGCTTTCGCCGCCCAGCAGGACGGAGAACGCGTTGGCGCGCTCGGCGCGCCAGGCTTCGACCTCGGTGGCGCGGACGCCGTTGAAGATCTCGTTGCCGCAATAGCCCCAGGGCATCCGGCCGTGGAAGTCGTTGTCGTCGGTGGCCAGGGTCTCGGCGGGAGCGCCGAAGAGGTCGGGCAGCTCTTCCAGCAGGACGAACTCCCAGTCGTCGTGCTTCACGGCGTCGGTCACCAGCTCTTCCTTGCGGAGGGTCAGGTCGTCGTACCGCGAGGCCAGAAGGGGACGGTACTGGCCGAACAGCGCCGCAAAGTCCTCCAGCGAGTACTCCGAGCCGCCGGGCCAGCGGGTCAGGATCCAGTTGTCCAGCGTCGTGTTGGTATAGCCGCGGCCCTCGCCGTCGTAAGAGGGAACGGCGGGGATGCCCGTGCCGTCCTTGCCGGTCCAAAGGCCGAAGGGCTTGTCGAAGGTGCGCTGATAGCCGAAGTTCATGACGTGGGTGCGCATGATGGCCGCGGCATAGCCGCACAGCTTCAAAAGCTGGGGCGTCTGGTTGTTGAGCGCGAACTCCGAGATGGCGTACACCGTCGGGGTGCAGCCGAAGTGCGCCAGATTGGTGCGGATCGCATAGGTCAGCTGGCGGACGTTGGATTCTTCCGACACGAACAGCGAGAGCGGCTGGGCGTAGGTGCTGGAGCCCAGGCCGAAGCGGCCGGCATAGCGCTTCAGCGCTCCGGCGATGGTCTCGTTGATCTCGGGGGCGATGCGGTCCATCTCGTCGAAGGTGAAGGCCTCGTAGTCCAGACCGGTCTTGAAGGCCGGATACTTTTCCAGCCACTCCAGCGCGGTGCCCAGACAGCTCTTGACCTTGTCGCCCCAGAGGACGAAGCCGCCGTGGTCATAGGTGAGGATGTACAGATTCTTGTTGTCCATGGATAACCCTCCGTCGGGCCGACGGCCCGATCCGTTTGTAGTGTAAAACAATTATAACACATCCCGCGGGGGGGATTCAACGGGTAAAAAAGATCCGCCGCGTCAGAGCGCGGCGAACCATTTGATCAGGTTGTAGACATTCAGGCCGACGATCAGAGCGCCGACGATGCCCAGCAGCGGCTTCAGCGGGATCTTCTTGCAGATCCACGCCGCCAGCGGGGCGGCCAGCACGCCGCCGACGATCAGCCCCACGATGATCTGCCAGTGGGCGAAGAAATCGTTGATCAGGACCAGGAACGTGGTGGTCTCGGCCACCGTGACGAAGAACTCGGCGGTGTTGACGGTGCCGATGGTCTTTTTGGCGTCGTGGTTGGTGGCCAGCATGGTGCTGGTCACCACCGGACCCCAGCCGCCGCCGCCGGTGGCGTCCAGAAAGCCGCCGAAAAGGCCGAGAGGATAGACGTAAGCCCCGGGGCTGCGGACCTCTTTCTTCTCGCGCCGGAAGATCTTGATGAAGATCAGCACGCCCATGACGATCAGATAGACGTCGATGAAGGGCTCGAGCACGTCGCCGACGCTGGACAGGAGCCACGCGCCGACGATGCCGCCGACGACGCCGGGGACCGCCAGCTTCCAGAACAGCTTCCACGACACGTTGCGGAAACGCCAGTGGGAGATGCCGGACACCAGCGTCGTCGGCACCTCGGAGACGTGGACCACCGCGCTGGCCACGGCGCTGGGCAGGCCGGCCGCCGTGCGCAGGAAGGTCCGGCAGCTGACGCCGTAGGCCATGCCCAGCGTCCCGTCGATGAGCTGGGCCGCGAAGCCGATCAAAACGTAGAGCAGGATGGTAAGGAAGGGCATGGGGGACACTCGCTTTCTTCCGGAAGGATCTATAACCTTATACTTATGCGAAATATAACGAATATAAGATACCACAAAGCGTTGTACCATCTTTGAACTGCAGACGAACCCAATGTGAACTGTCCGCCGCCGCGCGCGGACCGCGGAGAAAAAAGCCCCTCCCGCGGGTGCGGGAAGGGCTTGGGAGAGTCCGGCGAGGAGCGGCGCGGGAGGTCAGCGGTACAGCCGGGCCAGCTTTTCAAAGACGGGCAGCGCCCGCTCGACGCGGGCCGTGGGCACGCAGTAGGACAGGCGCGCGTGGCCCGGACAGCCGAAGCCGGAGCCGGGGACGAGCAGCAGGTCCAGCCGTTTGGCCGCTTCGCAGAAGGCGCGGTCGTCGGGCTCCAGCGTTTGGGGGAAGAGATAGAACGTGCCGCCCGGCTCCACGCAGGTGAAACCGCAGGCGCGCAGACCGTCCAGCAGCAGGCGGCGGTTGGCGGCGTAGACCGACAGATCGGCGGTCAGATCGCAGCACTCGGCGCAGACCCGCTGGA
The DNA here is from genome assembly GCA_016285815.1 of Clostridiales bacterium. Taxonomy (GTDB): domain Bacteria; phylum Bacillota; class Clostridia; order Oscillospirales; family QAMX01; genus SIG499. The sequence goes on along the minus strand of JAEERN010000119.1, from coordinate 1,147 downwards.
ACAGACTTGGCGCGCTGACGTAGCCCATGGCGCGGGACGCGCCGGCCACGGCGGCCAGCACCGGCTCGCCGCCGCCGCAGCCCTTGGGCACGAAGACATATCCCAGACGCTCGCCCGGCAGGGACAGAGACTTGCTGAAGGAATAGCAGACCACGGTGTCCCGGTACAGCGACGGGATCCATGGCGCGGCGAACCCGTCGTAGACGACCTCGCGATAGGGTTCGTCCGAGATGAGATAGATGGGGTGGCCATAAGCAGCGGCGCGCTCGGACAGGAGCGCGGCCAGCCGGGTCAAGGTCTCGCGGGAATAGACCGCGCCGGAGGGGTTGTTGGGCGAGTTGACCAGAACGCCCTTGGTGCGCGGGGACAGGACCGACGCCAACGCGTCGAAGTCGATCTGAAAGTCGGCGGGCTGCGGCGGAACGACGCGGACCGCGGCGCCGGTCTTTTCGATGAAGACCCGATACTCCGGGAAAAACGGGGCGAAGACGACGAATTCGTCCCCGGGGCAGGCCAGACCGTGCAGCGTGCCGCACAGGGCCCCGGCCGCGCCGGTGCAGACGTAGAGGTCGTCGGGCCCGCAGTTCGCCGCAAAGCGGCGGTTCAGCGAAGCGGCCAGCTTTTCGCGGACCGCCGCGTCTCCCTGGGCGCTGGTATAGCCGTGGATGGCGACGGGGTCCGACTCGCGCAGCAGGCGCAGAGCGGTCTCGGTCACCTCGGCGGGGGGCTCGACGCTGGGGTTGCCCAGCGAGAAGTCAAAGACGTTTTCCGCGCCCACCTCGGCGGCGCGGGTCTTTCCGTATTCGAACAGTTCGCGGATCACCGAGCGGGCGGTGCCGAGGCGAACGCTGGATTCCGACAGCATGGGGCAGGTCCCTCCTGAAGCATGGGTCAAAGCTTTGGTAAAATTATAAGCCGCCCGCCCGGATTTGTCAAGACGCGCGGCGGGAAAGCCCCTTGACAGGGCGCGGACCGCGGCGTATCATAGAAAAGGTCCCCTCGGGCGGACCGGAGAGGAGAGAATCATGGAGATCCTGTTGATCGACGCCTGCGTCCGGCGGAAGTCGCGGACGAGAGCGCTGGCCGAGCGGCTGGCGGAGCGGCTGGGCGGAAGGGTGTCGCGGGTGGCGCTGGCCGACGCCGGCGT
>JAEERN010000118.1 GCA_016285815.1 Clostridiales bacterium | reverse complement strand
GGCGGCCGCCGCTTTTCCCGGCCCGGCGCGGCTGTCCGGCGCGGTCCCCCGCAGTCCGAAAAGCCGCGCGCCGCGCCGCCCCACAAAAAAACGCCGGGGAGAGACTCTCGTCTCTCCCCGGCGCGGTCCATCGTTGGGATCGTGCGGGACCTTTGCGGTCACCGCTCCGTCAGACGGCCGTTTCCGGCTCGATTACTGATGGAAGATCGCGTCGATGTTGGCCTGGAACTCCGCGTTGTACTGCTCGCAGATCTCCGCAACGCCGCTCTTGCCGGTCACGATCGGGAAGTAGATGTTGTTGCGGAAGTAGTTCTCCATGGTCTCCCACTCAGCCCAGCCGAGGTCGAGGTACACGGTGGCGTGGTCGCCCCAGATGTAGTTCAGAACCATGTCGAGGGAGTTCTCGTTGCCCTGGATCTCTTCGGCAGCGTAGCTGTCGGCCCAGTCGTCAGAGGTGAAGGCCTCGCCGAGGACCTGCAGCACGGCGCAGTTCTCCGCGAAGTGCGAGTTGCCCTTCGGCAGAGTCAGACCCGGAACGCCGCCCAGAACGTTGGCGTAGGTGTCGGCGCTGGAGTGCTTCGGGATCGGAACGATGCCGAAGGTGATCTGGCTGTTGACGAAGCCCATGTCGTCAGCGGAGGTGTTCCAGTTCTCGCCCCACTGCATGGCGACTTTGCCCTCGTTGAACAGTCTGTGGATGGAGCCGTAGCCGTGCTCGGTCTCGCAGTAGCCGCTGTTGTAGTAGTCCTGAGCGAACTGCAGGGCTTCCTGAGTGGCGGTCTGAGCGAAGCCGCTCTTGTACTTGCCGTCGGTCTCGTCGTAGAAGACGATGGAGCCGCCCGGGATCGTGAAGATCTCCTGGCCGTAGCTGTGCTCGCCGGAGCCCCAGATGTCGAACGTGCCGTCGCCGTCAGTGTCGACAGTGCACTTCTGCTGCAGATCGAGGAAAGTCTCCCAATCCCACTTCATATCGCGGACGACCTGGAACAGATCGTCGACGCCGCCGTACTGGCTGATATATTCGGGATTGAAGTAGATGCACCAGCCAAAGGCGGCGCTGTTGTAGGTGCCGGCCCACTGGGCGGCGTAGACGTTGCCCTTCAGCTGCATGGCCTGGGTGAAGGGCTGGAAGAACGCCTTGGAGTCGGCGACGTCGAGGCCGTTGGCCTTGCACTCGTCGCTGTTCAGAGCGGCGATGTAGCCGTTGACGGCAAGGACGACCCACTCAAGGGGCTTGGTGATCAGCGTGTCGCCGAGGCTGTCCCAGTCACCGGCGGTGATCAGCGTGATCTTGCCGGCGACGTCGTCGCCGCCGCCCTCAAGCTTGGTCAGCGTGAAGTTGTAGGTGTCTTCCAGCTCGGCCCATTTCTCTCTCCACGTGGTGGCGTATTCGGACTCGAGGTCGTCATACGGATACATATGGAAAGTGTTGGCGGAACCGTCGACGTAGGTCCACTCACGGCCGCCCAGGTCCAGGCCGGCAGGGGCCTCGGTGGTGGCTTCGGTAGTGGCTTCGGTGTCTTCGGTGGTGGCCTCGGTGGTGGTGGCTTCGGTAGTCGTCGCCTCGGTCGTGGTGGCCTCGGTGGTGGTCGCCTCAGTCGTCGTCGCGGCGGTCGTAGTGGTCTCGGGCTCGGTGCCATTGCAGGCGGCAAACAGGCCGGCGACCATCACAAGCGCCAGAAGAAGCGCAACAAGTCTGGTCTTCTTCATGTTGTGGTGATCCTCCCTTTAAAATTTTTCGATTCCAGACAAGAATCTACTGTAATTATACAGAGAAAAGTATTGCACTGCAAGGAACAGCATGCACAAAATTAGTCCAGCTAAATACCAGCTCATCTGGACAATCTGAACAAAACTTTCGCGCCCGGCCCCCGGTCTTCGGGATCCCGCCGCAGGGGTCGCGCGAAGGTTTTCCACGTTTCCGGCCGGAATGAGGACCGCGGCCGTCCCGTTTTCCGGTCAGGCCGTTCTTTTGCGAAAGGACCGAAACAACCGGCCGAAAAACCGTGATTTTGGAAATGATTCCGCAAAAGTTTTTCAACACCGCCGCCGCAAAGCGGCCGCGCGGCGTGGACAAACGGGCCCGCGGGTGGTATAATGGGGGAAATGGTGTCCGGATCGACAAAAGCCGCGTTTTTTCGTTCCCCTTTCCCCGTCGTTCCCTCGCGCCGCGCGCGAGAAGTCCAGACACGGATCGGAGATGGATCTGAATATGCCGTACGACCCCAAGACCAACCGCTATCCCTACCCCGAACAGACCGACCGGCATTACCTGCACGTCAAAAAGGACCGGGGGATCGTGTTCGACAAGAACTATCCCTATCTCGACCGGTCCCCGGGATTCCGCTTCTGGGACGGTTTCGTCCGAACGCTGCTTTACCTTCTCGTGTTCCCGCTGGCGCGGATCCGGATGGGGCTGAAGATCCGGGGCCGGGATAACCTGAAGCGCCACCGGGACCTGCTGTCCGGGGGCGTGGTCTCCTGCTGCAACCACGTGCACATGTGGGACTATATCGCCGTCATGTGCGCCCTCCGGCCCCGGCGGACCAACATCCTGGTCTGGGCCCCCAACGTCAACGGCGAGAACGGCTGGATGATCCGCCACACCGGCGGGATCCCCATCCCCGAGCGCGGCACCGACGCCACCATGGCGTATCTCCGGGCCGTGAAGGGCCTGCTGGACGGCGGCGGCTGGCTGCACCTCTACCCCGAGGGCAGCATGTGGGAGTACTATGCGCCGATCCGCCCGTTCAAGCGCGGCGCGGCGTATCTGGCCTGTGAGAACGGAACGCCCGTCCTGCCCATGGCGTTCTCCTACCGCCGGCCCGGCTGGATCCGCCGGCGTATCTTCGGCCAGATCGCCTGTCTGACGCTGACCATCGGCGAGCCGCTTCTGCCGGACCCGTCGCTGTCGGACCGGGACCGGAAGACCGATCTGACCCGGCGGTGCCACGAGGCGGTCTGCCGGCTGGCCGGGATCGAGCCGCAGGAGAACCCCTATCCCCCGGTGTTCCGGGATTCCCGCCGGGTCGACTATTACACCGAAGAATACGGCGTGGGCTACCGCGGCTCGTGGTGACGCGGAGCGACGCGGAAAAGACGGTCTATATTAATATGAAGAAAGAATTCGAGCGCTTCGACATGGCCGCGCCCCCGGTGCGCACCAGGTGGTTCCTGCGGCCGCTGACGGTGGGGATCAGCCTGCCGGAGGTGCTGCGGCACCGGACCAGGCTGGTCCGCCGGGGCACGGAGGGGCTGAAGCCCCCCTACGTTCTGCTTTGCAACCACAACGCCTTTTTCGACTTCAAGGTGGCCACCATGGCCATCCGGCCGTACCGGGCGAACTACGTCGTGGCCATCGACGGGTTCATCGGCCGGGAAAAGCTGCTGAGGGACGTGGGCTGCATCTGCAAGCGGAAGTTCACCAGCGACCCCAAGCTGGTCTACCAGCTTCGCCGCACGGTCAGGAACGGCGATATTGCGGTCATCTACCCCGAGGCCCGCTATTCCCTGTGCGGGACCTCCGCGGTGCTGCCCGCGTCGCTGGGCAAGCTGTGCCGCCTGCTCAACGTGCCCGTGGTGACGCTGATCTGCCACGGACACCACGTCAACTCGCCCTTCTGGAACCTTCACGACCGGAACGTCTCCCCCACCGAGGCGGAGATGACCCTGCTGTTCACCCCGGACGAGCTGCGCGCCACGCCCCTGGACGAGATCAACCGCCGTATCGTCGAGGCCTTCCGGTACGACGACTTTCGCTGGCAGCGCGAGCGCGGCATCCGGATCTCCTATCCCAAACGGGCGGAGGGGCTTCACAAGGTGCTGTACCAGTGCCCGGCCTGCGGGCGGGAGTTCCGCATGACCTCCCGGGGCGCGCAGCTGATCTGCGGCGCCTGCGGCAAGAGCTGGACCATGACCGAGCTGGGCGAGCTGCGGGCGGACGCGGGCGGGACCGAGTTCTCACACATCCCGGACTGGTACGAATGGCAAAGGGCCAACGTCCGCGACGAGGTGCGGCGGGGCGTCTACTCCTCCGGCCCGCTGGCGGTGACGGTGGACTCGCTGCCCAACGCCCGGCGCTTCATCCGGCTGGGCGAGGGGATCCTGCTCCACGACGGGAACGGCTTTTCCGTGCGGGGAGTCGACGTGGACGGCGACCCCTTCGAGATGGTCAAGCCGGTGCCGTCGCTGTACTCCTGCCACATCGAATACGACTATCTCGGCAAGCACGGCGACTGTGTCGACCTGAACACCCTGACGGACACCTGGTACGTCTATCCCCGCGGGCGGGACTTTTCCGTCACCAAGATGGCGCTGGCCACGGAAGAGCTCTATTTCGACTATCGCCGGAAGATCGGCAAGCCCTGTCCGCCCGGTCTGGCGTGACCCGCCCGCCGCGGCAAAACGAACAGACCGCCCGGGGACCGCGTTTTCCGGTATTGACAGACGCCGCCGCCCCAAGTATAATACAGTCAGCGGAGAAAACGGCAAAAACGCTCTGAAATCGGAAAGGAAAAAAGCCTATGCTGTACGGAGACGGGACCCACGACGACACACAGGGGATCCAGGAGCTGCTGGATTCGCGGACGAGACTGGTCGATCTGCCCATGCCGCAGGTCTGCTATCGGATCTCGAAGCCGCTGGTGATCCACTCGAATCAGGAGCTGCGCCTGCCGCGGCTGGCGGTCATCCGCCTGGCGGACGGCTCCAACTGCGCCATGCTGCGCAACGAGGCCTACGCCGAGGAGCTGGCCGACGCCAAGCGGCGGGCGGGCGCGGACCTGCCGGATCCCTGCGCGCGGCCGGTCGACGAGAACATCGCCGTGTCCGGCGGCATCTGGGACTACAACAACAGGGGCCAGCTGCCGCACCCCTGGTTCTTCCCGCACGACGAGTTCCCGGAGTACGACGGGATGTGCATCTATCTGCGCCACGTCCGGGGCCTGCACCTGAGCGGCCTCACCATGAAGGACCCCATGACCTTCGCCGTCACGCTGGACCGCGTCAGCTATTTCGCCGTGGAAGACATCACGTTCGACTTCAACTACGGCAACCCCTGGGCCGTCAACATGGACGGCGTGCATCTGGACGGCAACTGCCATTACGGCAGCATCCGCAACCTGCGCGGCGCCTGTTACGACGACCTGGTGGCGCTGAACGCCGACGAGGGCACCCACGGCCCCATCACCGACGTGGACGTCGACGGCATCTTCGCCGAGGACTGCCACAGCGCCGTGCGCCTCCTGTGCTTCGCCTGCCCGGTGGAAAACGTCCGCATCCACAACGTGTACGGCACCTATTACCAGTACTGCATCGGCATGACGAAGGACCTTCCGGGCGAGCCGACGGCGGCTTTTGACGGGCTGGTCCTCGACAACATCTTCGCCTCCAAGGCGGAGCGCAAGTCCGTCTACCACAAGGACGGCATGGGGGTGTTCCCGCTGCTCTGGTTCGAGAGCAAGGTGAAGGCCCGCAGCGTGACGATCTCCAACGTGTTCCGCAAGGAAGAGCAGGTCTGCACCCCGACCGTCTGTCTGGAAAAGGACGTGACGGTGGAGAACCTGCTGCTCGACAACATCGTGCAGCAGAACCGGATCGGCGAGCCGTTCCCGCTGCTGCAGAACGACGGCACGATCCGCCACCTCTCCCTGTCGCACCTGCGGACCGACGGCGACGCGCTGATGTCGGGCGACGGGACGACGCTGATCCTGGATTGAGCCGATACCTGGAAACGGAGCCCCGCCGGGCGTATGCCCGGCGGGGCTTTTGGGTGCGGAAAATTTTTACCTGCGATCGGCCCGCCGCCCTGCCCCCGGCGGTTTGTGCACAACGATCCCCGACCAAGCTTTTCTCCGCTTCTTTCCGGAAGCTTTTTGTGCTGTTTGTTGTTTTTGAAGCAACTTTTTGTGCAAATGTCATTGCAAAGATATGTGGGGTATGGTATAATGGCCGTATCAGCCGGTTCCCGCAAATCGGCCGGAATTTCGGGAAAAGATCGAAGCTGACCAACTACACCAGCGGCATCAAGGCGACCTGGGGCGAAGTGACCGGCGCGACGATCTATTACGTCTGGCGCGCCGAGGGCGACGGGGAATTCGTAAAAATCGGCTCGTCCCGGACGGCGAGCTACGTGGACAAGACGGCCGTCGCGGGCAAGACCTATCGTTACGCGATCAAGGCGCGGGTGTCCGACACCTACAGCGCGCTGGGGGCCGAGGCCAAGACCGTGCGGCTGGAGACCCCGGCGGTGACCATCAAGGCCTACGCCTCCGGGCTCAAGTTGACGTGGGCCGAGGTGCCGGGCGCGACGCTGTACAACGTGTACCGCGCCTCCCCGGGCGGGGCATACGAGAAGATCGGCACCAGCCGGACGCTGGCTTACGTCGACCGGACGGTGGAAAGCGGGACAAAGTACAGCTATTACGTGGCGGCGCAGGTGTCGAAGTTCGTTTCGGCCCATTCCAACACGGTGACCGAAACGGCGAAGTGACCTGCCGGGCCGGCGGTCTTTCCGGGCGAAAAAGAAAAGCCTCCTGACATACGCACCCCCGGTCGGAGCGAGCGCTCCGGCCGGGGGTGTTTACAGTCTATTCTTCCGCCGCGCGGCGGGAGGCTCAGAAGTGATAGAACTCCTTGGGGTTGTCCACCAGCATGCGGCGGGCGTGCTCCAGTGCGCGCTCGGTCGTCATCTCGTTGCGGCGGATCTTGGCGGCCAGCACCTCGGCGATGACCTCCCGCGCCATGCACAGGTGGCCGAAGACCTTTTCCACCACGTAATAGTCCGCGCCGAAGCCGAAGATCTTGTTGTCCGGCAGCATCTCCAGCATCTCCTCCAGCGCGTCGAAGGCGAACCGCCGGCTGATCAGATAGGTCCACGCCATGTTCATGCGGACCCCGGGCCAGACCTTGCCCAGCATGATGGCCTCGCGGACGTAGGGATAGCCCACGTGGTAGAGGTCGATCCGGTGGAAGTGGTGCTGGCGCACGAAGGGCAGCAGGTAAGACGGGTTGAGCTCGCGATAGTCGTTCCAATAGCCGGTGTGGACGCAGCAGGCCAGGCCCGCCTCGCCCGCGGCCAGCATCTGGCCCAGCTTGAACCAGCGGTTGAAGGCGTTGTTCTTGCCGAAATCCCGCTCCGGCGCGGCGCGCATCTCGTCGAAGACGCGCCGGGCCTCGCCGTCGGGGACGGGCTCGGTGTCGAAGGCGAACATCTTCATGCCGGGGTCGCCGCGGCGGGCCGCGTCGGCCAGCCGCGCCGCCGCCAGCTCCGCG
>JAEERN010000117.1 GCA_016285815.1 Clostridiales bacterium | reverse complement strand
GGGCCATGCTCTCCGGCGTCCTGTCCGGCCTCGTCGAGCCCGTCGGCACGGCGGCGACGCTGCTGCTGGCGCCGCTGCTGACCCCCGTGCTGCCGGCGCTTTTGGCCTTCGCGGCGGGCGCCATGGTCTATGCCGCCGCCCGCGAGCTGATCCCCGGATCCCAGACCGGGCCCGGACGCGAGGCCGGCACTCTGGGCCTGGCCGCGGGCTGGACCCTGATGATGACGCTGGACGTGGCGCTGGGATAGCGCAGAAAAAAAACGTCCCTGCCGCCCTTTCCCGTTGTAAAGCGGGCGGATTTCTGCTATAATATCCGCAGAATCCAAGATCACGGGACGGTCATGCAGTCATGTTCAAGCTCCTCTGCCGCGACGGGCGCGCCCGCCGCGGCGAATACATCACGGCCCACGGGACGATCCAGACCCCGGTCTTCATGAACGTGGGCACCAACGCGGCCATCAAGGGCGGCCTTTCCGCCACGGATCTGGCCGCCGTCGGCTGTCAGGTCGAGCTCTCCAACACCTATCATCTGGCCCTGCGCCCCGGCGCGGAGATCGTCCGCTCGCTGGGCGGGCTCCACCGCTTCATGCGGTGGGACGGGCCAATCCTGACGGACTCCGGCGGGTTCCAGGTCTTTTCGCTGGCGACGCTCCGCAAGATCACGGAGGAGGGCGTCAGCTTCGCTTCGCACATCGACGGACGGCGGCTCTTCATGGGCCCCGAGGAGAGCATGGCCGTCCAGTCCGCGCTGGGCTCGGACGTGGCCATGGCCTTCGACGAGTGCGTGGCCAACCCCTCCCCCCGGGACTACGTCGCCGCCTCGTGCGCGCGGACGGCGCGATGGCTCGTCCGCTGCCGGGACGAGCTGGCGCGGCTCAACGCCCTTCCCGGCGCCGTCACGCCGACGCAGGATCTGTGGGGCATCAACCAGGGCGGCACCTACGCCGACCTCCGGATCGAGCACATGCGCGCCATCGCCGCGCTGGAGCTGCCGGGATACGCTATCGGCGGTCTGGCCGTGGGCGAGCCCACCGAGACCATGTACGGGATCATCGACGCGGTCGAGCCCCACATGCCTCCGGACCGGCCCCGCTATCTCATGGGCGTCGGCACGCCGGGCAACATCATCGAGGCGGTCTGGCGCGGCGTAGACTTTTTCGACTGCGTCCTGCCGGCGCGCAACGCCCGCCACGGCCACCTCTACACCCGGGACGGGCGCATCAACCTCAACAACAAGAAGTATGAGGCGGACCCCCTGCCCGCGGATCCCGCCTGCGGCTGCCCGGTGTGTCAAAAGTTCTCCCGCGCGTATCTGCGCCACCTGCTGAAGGCGGACGAGGTCCTGGGCCTCCGCCTGTGCGTGGCGCACAATCTCTGGTTTTACAACGATCTCATGGCGCAGATCCGGCTGGCCGTGGAGGAGGGACGCATGTCCGACTTCCGCGGCCGGTGGGCCGAGCGTCTGGACAGAAGGATCTGAAACGGTGAACGACAACAACGAGCTCTTTGACGTGGCCATGGTCCCCTGTGCGGACTACGACGAGGCCGGCGTCCTGTCCGCCGTCGGGACGGCGGTCGAGGCCGCCGGCGGTCTCGGCTGGGTCCGCCCGGGGATGCGGGTGGCCCTGAAGACCAATATGGTGGGCATCATGCGGCCGGAGACCGCCGCGGTGACCCACCCCGCGGTGGTGAAGGCCGTGGCGTCGCTGCTGACCGCCCGCGGCGCCGAGGTCGTCGTGGGCGACAGCCCCGGCGGCCCCTTCGGCGAGGCCTTCATCAGCCGCGCCTACAGCGTCTCCGGTCTGACCGGCGTCACCGGGCCGGGCGTGACGCTGAACCACGATTTCGGCCACAGCCCGGTGCTGTTCCCCTCGGCGGTCATGGCCAAGAGCTTCGACTGCTGCGACTATCTGCTGCGGGCCGACGCCGTCGTCAACGTCTGCAAGCTGAAGACCCACGGCCTGATGAACCTGTCCGCCGCCTGCAAGAACCTGTTCGGCTCGGTGCCCGGCGTGGAAAAGCCGGAATACCACTATCGCTTTCCCGACGTGGACGACTTCGCGGACATGCTGGTGGACCTCTGTTCCTATCTGAAGCCGGTCCTCTCCGTGTGCGACGCGGTGGTGGGCATGGAGGGCAACGGCCCCACGGCGGGAACGCCCCGCCGGATCGGCGCCGTGCTGGCCGCCGCCTCGCCCCACGCGCTGGATCTGGTGGCCGCCGGGCTGATCGGCCTTTCGCCCGACCGGATCCCGACGCTGACCGCCGCCATCCGGCGCGGTCTGGTCCCCGCCGACGCCTCGGCCTTGAAGGTCTTCGGCGATCCCGCGGCCTTTGCCGTGCCCGACTACCGGCTGATCCTGTCGGACAACAGCTTCCTCTTCCACTCCCGGGCCAAGACCCCCATGGCGCGGCTCACCAGCTCGCTGCTGAAGCCGCTGCTCCAGTCCCGGCCCACGGTCCGGTCCGGCTGCGTCGGCTGCGGCCGGTGCGCCGAGGTCTGTCCCGCCAAGGCCATCGTCATCCGGAACAAAAAGGCCGTCATCGACCGCTCGGCCTGCATCCGCTGCTTCTGCTGTCAGGAGTTCTGCCCCGCGGGCGCCATGCGCGTCCACCGCACGCTCATCTCCCGGCTGGTCACGGGGAACGCCAAGCGCTCAAAGGCCGGTTAAGGCCCCGATCAGCTCTCCGCTCAGCGCGTCCAGGGCCGCGAAGTCCGTATACGGGCGATAGACGGCCTCCAGCCGGTCGTGGACGGCCAGACAGGCGTCCAGACGGCTGACGGCTTCGTCCGTCAAGGCGCGGACCACCGCGGCCAGCACGTCCGCGCGGGCGTCCAGCGCCTCGCGCGCGGACGGCGAGAGCGCCGTGTCCGTGTCCAGCACCGCTTCGCCCGGCCCCGTCAGCCGTTCCGGCGCGAAGCAG
>JAEERN010000116.1 GCA_016285815.1 Clostridiales bacterium | reverse complement strand
GTGGGCACGGCGGGCCTGCGCCCCGTGATGGCCGCCGTCGGGGCCGGGCGCGACGTCGCGCTGGCCAACAAGGAGACGCTGGTCTGCGCCGGGCCCGTGGTGCGGGCCGCGGCGCGGGAGAAGGGCGTTTCGCTGATCCCGGTGGACTCGGAGCACAGCGCCATCTACCGGTGCATCGGCCGGGCGAAGGGCGATGCGCCCTGCCGCATCACGCTGACCGCCAGCGGCGGGGCGTTTTTCGGCATGACCCGGGCCGAGATGGAGCACGTGACGCTGGCCCAGGCCCTGCGCCACCCCAACTGGAGCATGGGCGCCAAGGTCACGGTGGATTCGGCCTCTCTGGTCAACAAGGGGCTGGAGCTCATGGAGGCGGTCCAGCTGTTCGGACTGCCGCAGGAAAAGATCGACATCCTGATCCACCCGCAGAGCATCGTCCACTCGCTGGTGGAATTCGCGGACGGCGCCATGCTGGCCCAGCTGGGCGTTCCCGATATGCGGACGCCCATCGCCTTCGCGCTGAACGGCGACGGAAGCCGGGACTGCGGCGTGCGGCGGCTGAAGCTGGCCGAGCTGGCGGGGCTCACCTTTTTCGAGCCGGACGAAGAGACCTATCCCGCGCTGAGGCTGGCGCGGCGGGCTGCGGCGGCGGGCGGGAACGTCCCGGCCGTGTTCAACGCCGCGGCGGAAGAGGCGGGGCGGATGTTCGCCGCCGGACGGATCCGCTTTCCGCAGATGACGGACGTCATCGGGCTGGCCATGGAACGCGTCCCCGCCGGAGAGATCCGGTCGCTGGGAGACGTGCTGGCGGCCGACCGGGCTGCCCGCGAGGCGGCACAGGACGCGCTTTCGGCGCTTTAAGGGAGACACTATGTATATCGTTCTGGCGATCCTCATCTTCGGGCTTCTCATCATCGTTCACGAGATGGGACACTTCCTCGCCGCCAAGGCGGTGGGCGTCCGCGTGAACGCTTTTTCCATCGGACTGGGGCCCCGGCTGTTCGGAAAGAAGATCGGCGAGACGGATTTCTGCGTCTGCGCGCTGCCGGTGGGCGGCGCCTGCGTCATGGAGGGCGAGGACGAAGAGTCGGACGATTCGCGCGCCTTCGGCAACAAGCCGGCCTGGGCCCGGTTTCTCATCCTGGCCGCGGGCTCGGCCATGAACTTCCTCATGGGCGCCGTCATCCTGGTGATCCTGTCGATGGGCATGAAGACGCTGCCCTCGGCGGTGATCTCCGGTTTCCCGGAAGAGCTGGGCGACACCAACGGGGGGCTGCTGGTGGGAGACCGGATCGTCCGCATCGACGGCGAGAACGTCTATGAGCAGAGCGCGTCCAAGATCGCCTATCTGCTGTCGCGCAGCGGGTCGGACACCCACGACGTCACCGTGATCCGGGACGGGAAGCGCGTCACGCTGGAGGACGCGCCCCTGCCCCGGCGGCAGTTCGCGGGCAGCGACCGCGAGAGCTTCGGCATCACCCTGTCGCTGGAGGAGGCCACCTTCGGCGGAAAGCTGAGATACGCCGCCGCCGAAACGGCGGAGTACGTCCGGCTGATCCGGCTGAGCCTCATGGACCTGATCACGGGGCACGCCAAGGTCACGGACCTGTCCGGCCCGGTGGGGATCACCGCGGTCATGTCCAGCGCGGCCAAAAACGTGGGGATCGACGTGTTCTTCGATCTGGCGGCCTTCATCGCCATCAATCTGGCGGTCATGAACCTGCTGCCGCTGCCCGCACTGGACGGCGGACGGATCTTTTTCCTGGTCGTGGGACTGGTGCTGCGGCTGTTCGGCGTCCGGCACATCGATTCGAAATATGAAAACTATATCCATCTGGGCGGACTGGTGCTGTTTCTGGGGCTGATGGTGTTCGTCACCTTCAACGACATCGTCCGGCTGATCCGGGGCTGAGGGCCCGGACCGGCAGAGGAGGAGGCGGAAAACCGTGATCCGAAAGCGCGGAGAGACCAAACAGATCCACGCGGGCGCGCTGGCCATCGGCGGCGGCGCCCCCGTTTCGGTGCAGTCCATGACCAACGCGCCCACCGCCGACGTCGGCGCGTGTCTCGAACAGATCGCCGCGCTGGCCGAGGCCGGCTGCGATCTGGTGCGCGTCACCGTGCCCGACCGGGAGGCCGCCGCGGCCTTCGGCCGCATCCGGGCGGCCAGCCCGCTGCCCCTGTGCGCGGACATCCACTTCGACTATCGGCTGGCGCTGGCGGCCGTGGACAACGGCGCGGACAAGATCCGCATCAACCCGGGCAACATCGGCTCGGAGGACCGCGTGGCGGCGGTGGCCCGCGCCTGCGCCGGGCGGCACGTGCCCATCCGCGTGGGCGTGAACAGCGGCTCGGTGCGGAAGGACCTGCTTGTCCGGTACGGCGGCGCCACGGAAGAGGCGCTGCTGGCCAGCGCCGCGGAGAACATCGAGGCGCTGGAGCGCTGCGGCTTTACGGACATCTGTCTCTCCATCAAGGCCAGCGACGCGGCCCGGACCGTGGCGGCCAATCTGGCCGCGGCCCGGCGGTTCCCCTATCCGCTGCACATCGGCGTCACCGAGGCCGGCTGCGGCGAGGAGGGAAAGCTGCGCTCGGCCGTCGGCATCGGTGCGCTGCTGGTGATGGGGATCGGCGACACGGTGCGCGTGTCGCTGACGGGGGATCTGGTCCAGGAGGTCGTCACCGCGCGGAAGATCCTCATGGCCGCCGGCGTGGCGGACCGGGGGATTGACGTGGTGTCCTGTCCCACCTGCGGGCGGACCCGGGTGGCCCTTCCGGCGGTGGTCGAGGCGGTCAAGGCGGCCGTCTCCGGCATGAGGACCGACAAAAAGCTGACCGTGGCCGTCATGGGATGCGAGGTCAACGGCCCGGGCGAGGCGCGGGAGGCGGACGTCGGCATCGCCGGGGGAAAGGGCGAGTTCCTGCTGTTCGTCCGCGGCGAGCCCGTGGGCAAGGTCCCGCAGGAGAGCGCCGTTCCGGCGCTGGTGAAGGAGATCGAAAAACTGCTCTGACGACAGGTCAGAGCCGGCGGAAAGGAATCATATGTCTCAGACGACGCTCCGCGAGGCGTTCCGCCTTGCGGATTTCGACGGCGCGGGGCTTTCCGACGCGGTGGACGGCGCGGTGTGCCGGAAGATCGAGCTGGACCGGGTGGCCCGGCAGATCAGCCTGCGGGCGGAGTTCGCCCGGCCGCTCAGCTATGCGGAAAAGGCCGGCGTCGAGCGGACCATCCGGCGGGCCTACGGTCTGAACGGTGCCGAGCTGACGCCGCTCTGCGCGCGGGAATTTCAGATGACCGACCTTCAGGCGGTGCTGGACTGCGCCGTGGGCGAGGACCCCGTCCTCGGCGCGGTGTTTTCCGGCTGCGGCGCGGAGCTGACGGACGGCGTCCTGCGCCTTCGTCTGCGGAACGGCGGGCTGTGCCTGCTGGAAGAGGCGGGGGCCGTCCGCGCGCTGGAGAAGCTGATGCGCGAGAGCTTCGCCGCCCCGCTGAAGGTGACCGTGGAGGAGACGGCGGACGGGGACGAGACGGAGCCCTGCTGCGGCGACGGCGCCTATGAGTGGCGCGCGCCGGAGCGGGAAGAGGAGCCGCCCCCGT
>JAEERN010000115.1 GCA_016285815.1 Clostridiales bacterium | reverse complement strand
GACAAGGCCGGCGTGCGGGTGCGGAAATTCGTCTGGGGCATCGTGCCGCTGGCGGGGGTCCTGCTGGTGACGGACGCGTTTCTGATCATGCAGAAGCACATCTCGGCGCTGGTGCTGGTGACGCTGACCGGCGCGGCCGTCGCGTTTTACGCCGGCGTCAACTGGAAATGGCTGACGGGGATCGGCCTGGCCGGCGCGGCGGGCGTCTCGCTGATGGTGGCGTATCTGCCCAATTTTGGCTACATCCGCGCGCGTCTGGCGGTGTTCCGGGATCCCTTCAGCGACGCGCTGGACGTCGGCTATCAGACGGTCCAGTCGATCTACGCCGTGGCCTCGGGCGGGCTCTTCGGGCGGGGCATCGGCGGAAGCGTGCAGAAGCAGCTGTTTTTGCCGGAGTCGCAGAACGACTATGTGTTCTCCATCTGCTGTGAAGAGCTGGGCTTCGTCGGGACGCTGCTGCTGATCGCGCTGTTCGCGGCGTTCGTCGCGGCGGGCTTCCGCATCGCCTTCCGCGTGAAGGACGTGTTCGGAAAGCTGCTGGTCGCGGGGATCATGACGCTGCTGGCCATGCAGATCCTGCTGAACATCATGGTCGTCATCAACGCGTTCCCTGTGACGGGCGTTTCGCTGCCGTTCTTCAGCTACGGCGGCACGTCGCTGGTGCTGCTGATGATCGAGGTGGGCATCGTGCTGTGCGTGTCCCGCCAGTCGGAAAAGACGTTCTGAAGAGAGATCGAGAGGGGGAACACCTTTTGCGCGTTCTGTTGACCGGAGGAGGAACGGCCGGGCACATCAACCCGGCCATCGCCATCGCCAGGACCATCAAGGCCCGCCGTCCCGGCGCCGAGATCCTGTTCGTCGGCGCCGAGGGCGGCATGGAGGAAAAGCTCGTCACCGAGGCGGGGTTCGCGCTTCGCACCTATCGCGTCAGCGGCATCACGCGCAGCCTGTCGCCCAGGGCGCTGGCGCAGAACCTGAGGGCCGCGGCGCGGCTGTCCGGGGCCATGCGGGCCGCGCGGAAGCTCATCGACGAGTTCCGGCCGGACGCGGTGATCGGGACCGGCGGGTTCGCCTCGTATCCGGCGGTGCGCGCCGCCCAGAAAAAGGGCGTGCCCACGCTGATCCACGAGTCCAACGTCATGCCGGGCAAGACCAACAAGCAGCTGGCGGCCCGCTGCACCCGGGTACTGGTCGGCAGCGAGGATGCGGTCCGCCATTTCCGGGACCCGTCCCGGTGCGTCGTCACCGGGAACCCCCTGCGCGAGGGCATGGTCTTTTCCGGCAAGGACGAGGCCAAGCGGGCGCTGGGGATCGAGGGCAAGCTGGTGCTGTCCATGTGGGGGTCGCTGGGCGCGCGGGAGATGAACCGGATGACCGCCGGGCTGTTCGCGCTGGAGCAGAAAAACGGCTCGACCTTCCGCCACATCCACTCTACCGGCTCGTACGGCTGGGCGTGGATGCCGCAGTACGTGGCCGAGCTGGGCGTGGACCTGTCCCGGTGTCCCAACATCGACATGAGAGAATACGTCTTCGACGCGCCGCGGGTCCTGGCGGCGGCGGATCTGATCCTCTGCCGCGCGGGGGCCATGACCATGAGCGAGGTCTGCGCCACGGGGACGCCCGCCGTCATCGTGCCGTCCCCCAACGTGGCGGACGACCACCAGCGCTACAACGCCCGGTCGCTTTCGGACCGCGGCGCGGCCGTCTATCTGGAGGAGGCGGACGCGGATCCGGAGACGGTCTTTTCCCTGATCAACGAGCTTTTGAACGACGAGGACCGCCTGAAGCGCATGAGCGACAGCGGCCTCGCCATGGCCGTTTTCGACGCGTCGGACCGGATCTGGCGCATCCTCTGCCAGGTCGTCGAGTCCCGCGGTTAACACCCCGCGTCCCCACGCCATAGCATGATATGCAGGATGGCGGAAGGGACGTGGTGACTTGTTGGAACGGATCACGGTGCGCGGCGGACGCCCGCTGGAGGGCTGCGCGGCGGTGCAGGGGTCGAAGAACGGCGCGCTGCCGGTGCTGGCGGCGTGTCTGCTGACGCGGGGCGTCAGCGTGATCGAAAACTGTCCGCGGCTGGCCGACACCGAGGCCATGACGGAGATCCTCGCCGCACTGGGGTGCGGCGTCGAGTGGGCGGGCAGCACGGTGGCCGTGGACGCGGCGACGGTGCGGAGCGCGCCGCTGCCGCGAAGCCTGACGAGCCGGCTGCGCTCTTCCGTGATCGTGCTGGGCGCGCTGCTGGCCCGGACCGGAAGCGCCGTGCTGGCCGGACCCGGGGGATGCGATCTGGGCGGGCGGCCCGTGGATCTGCACCTGAAGGGCCTGCGGGCGCTGGGCGCGTCCGTCCGGGAGACGGAGGAGGGCATCGCGGCGGACCGCGGCGCCCACCGGGGCGCGGAGGTCGTGCTGAGCTATCCCAGCGTCGGCGCGACGGAGAACCTGATGCTGTTCGCGGCGGGCTGTCAGGGCGAGACGGTGATCGTCAACGCCGCGCGGGAGCCGGAGATCTGTGATCTGGCGGCCTATCTGAAACGGGCGGGCTTTTCCGTCCGCGGCGCGGGAAGCGCCTGCATCCGCGTGGACGGCGGCGGCGGGCACACGGGCTTCGTCAGCCACCGGGTCATGCCGGACCGGATCGCCGCCTGTACATGGCTCTGCGCCGCCGCGGCGGCCCGGGGCGAGATCGAACTGACCGGCTGCCGCGCCGAGCCCATCCGGGCGGTGACGGAGGAGCTGAGCCGCGGCGGCTGCCGCATCCGGGAGACGGACCGGGGAATGTTCCTGTCCGCCCGGCGGCGCTTTCAGGCCGGCGGGCCCTTGATCCGCACCGGCCCCTATCCCTGTTTCCCCACGGACGTCCAGCCCATGATGCTCAGCGTCCTGGCCACGGCGGAGGGCTGCGCGGCGGTGGAGGAGACGGTGTTCGAAAACCGCTTCGCCCACGCGGCGGAGCTGAGACGTCTGGGCGCGGACGTCGAGACCGAGGGACGCGTCGCTGTGGTGCGCGGCGTGGAGACGCTGCGCGGAACGGACGTCGCCGCGCAGGACCTGCGCGGCGGGGCGGCGCTGGTGCTGGCGGGACTGTGCGCGGAGGGCGAGACCCGCGTGCGCGGCGTGCCGCACATCGACCGCGGATACGAGCGTATGGAAAAGACCCTGTCCGCCTTGGGAGCGGACGTCCGGCGGGAGACCGCCGGGGACGATACGGAACGGTGAGGCCATGAACGAAAGAGACCGCCGCCGGGGGAACGCCGCCCGGGGCGAACCGAAAAAGAAGACCGGCCGGGGCGAGCCCAAACCGGCCGCCGGGGAGAAGCGGACGACCGTCGGAAAGCGCGCTTTCCGGCGGGGCGTCGCTTCGCGCGTCTACGCCCTTGTCGCGGCGGCGGTGGTGACGGCGGCGGCCGTCGCCGCGCTGACGCTGTTTTTCCGTGTGGACGAGATCCGGGTCTCGGGCAGCGAGATCTATCCCGCCGAGGAGATCGCCGGGGCCTGCGGCATCCGGCGGGGCGACAGCCTGCTCCTGTTCAGCAAACCGCGCGCCGTCGAGCGCATCCGGGAGGGGCGGGTCTATCTGGACAGCGTGACCATCCGCCGCCGTCTGCCCGACACACTGGAGATCACCGTCACCGACCGCGCCGCGGCGGCCGCCTTCGAGGCCAACGGCGCCTATTGGACCTGCAGCGGGGACGGGACGCTGCTGGAGCTGACCATGACGCCGCCGGAGAACGCGGCGCTGATCCTGGGGGCCAAGCTGAAGGGGTCCAGAGCGGGCGAGACCTTCACCTGTGAGGACGGCGCGCGCCAGACCCTGCTGCGCGAGATCTTCGCGGGGATCGGGGACAACGGCCTCTGGGACAAGGTCACCCGCATCGACGTGGTGCACACCTTTGCCATCGTGGTGACCTATGGCTCGGAGTTCGACGTGGTGCTGGGAAGCTCCGGCCGCATCGCGGACGAGCTGGCCTCGCTGGAAACGGTGATCGGCGAGATCCGCTCGCAGGGATACGCCAGCGGGACCATCAACATGACGTCCAGTGGGGTCCGCTATACGCCGGACCGCTATGCCGGGTCGGAAGCGGAATAAAAATCGGCATTTTTTTGCGGCGGGGATATTGTAAAATCGAAAATTATAGTGTACAATATAGGATAGGGTAAAAAGGGTCGGTCCGGGAGAGAGGCCTCTTCCGCGCCGGCATACATAGGAGGATGCAGCATGGCATTGCAGATCGAACAGGAACTGGACGGCGTCGTGAACATAAAGGTCGTCGGGATCGGCGGCGGCGGCAACAACGCCATCAACCGGATGATCCAGGCGGGACTTCAGGGCGTGGATTTCATCGCGCTGAACACCGACCGCCAGCAGCTGAACAAGGTCCGCGGCGTCTCGCTGCAGATCGGCGAACGGATCACCCGCGGCCAGGGCTGCGGCGCGGATCCGGAAAAAGGGAAAAAAGCGGCGGAAGAGAGCCGGGACGATATCGTGCGTCTGATCCAGGACGCGGACATGGTGTTCATCACCGCCGGTATGGGCGGCGGCACCGGCACCGGCGCGGCGCCGGTGGTGGCCGGCATCGCGCGGGAGCTCGGCATCCTGACGGTGGGCGTCGTCACGCGGCCCTTTGCCTTTGAGGGCCTCAAGCGGATCCGCCAGGCGGACGACGGCATCGCCGCCCTGCGCGAAAAGGTGGACTCGCTGATCGTCATCCCCAATGAGCGGCTGAAGCTGGTCACCGACCAGAAGATCACGCTGCTGAACGCCTTCAGCTGCGCGGACGACGTGCTGCGGCAGGCCGTCCAGAGCATCTCGGACCTGATCAAGAGCCCCGGCATGGTCAATCTGGACTTTGCCGACGTCACCGCCATCATGCAGGACGCGGGCTATGCCCACATGGGCGTCGGCCGGGCCTCCGGCAAGGACCGCGCCATGGAGGCGGCGCGCATCGCCATCCAGAGCCCGCTGCTCGAGACCTCGATCCGCGGCGCGAGACGCGTTCTGATCAACATCATCGGTTCCCCCGACATGGGGCTGGAAGAGGTCGACGCCGCCGCCACCACGGTGGAGGAGGCGGTGAACGCGGACGCCAACATCATCTTCGGCGCCATCATCGACGAGAACATGAGCGACGAGCTCAAGGTGACCATCATCGCCACGGGCTTCGACACCGACGGGCCGAACCTGCTGGACAGCGAGATCCGGCCGGCCCCGGTGAAGGACGAGCCCAAGCCCAGACCCGACCCCGAGACGGTGGACGGCGGGCTGGATCTGTTCCCCGCGCCGGCGGTGAAGCCGCAGCCCGTCTACACGCAGGTGCCCCAGGCGCGGCCCGAGCCCAGA
The DNA here is from genome assembly GCA_016285815.1 of Clostridiales bacterium. Classification (GTDB taxonomy): domain Bacteria; phylum Bacillota; class Clostridia; order Oscillospirales; family QAMX01; genus SIG499. Next base: position 2,430 of record JAEERN010000115.1, on the reverse strand, counting down.
CCGGAGCCGAAAAAGGTCGACACGTCGGACGACAACGACGCGGCCTATCGCGATATCATGGAGATTTTCAATAAGAAATAAGATCAGTTTCACATCGGTTGCGGGAGGAAGAACATATGGCCATCAGGTTTGACACAGAGTCCGAAGTCGTCACGAAGATCAAAGTCATCGGCGTCGGCGGCGGCGGCAACAACACCGTGGACCGGATGATCGACGCCAATCTCAAGGGCGCGGAATTCATCGCGGTGAACACCGACAAACAGCAGCTCAACCGCTCGAAGTCGTCCTGGCGCGTCCAGATCGGCGAACGCACCAGCGGCGGGCACGGCTGCGGCGCGAAGCCCGCGGTGGGCCGCAAGTGCGCGGAAGAGGACCGCGAGGCCCTCACCGACATCCTGAAGGACACCGACATGGTGTTCATCACCGCTGGCATGGGCGGCGGCACCGGCACCGGCGCGGCCCCCGTCATCGCGGAGATCGCCCAGGAGATGGGCATCCTCACCGTCGGCGTCGTCACGCGGCCCTTCAAGTTCGAGGGCGGCCGCCGCGCCCAGCAGGCGGAGGACGGCATCAAAGAGCTGGCGGCGCATGTGGACTCTCTCGTCATCATCCCCAACGAGCGGCTGAAATACGTCACTGACCAGAAGATCACCTTCGTCAACGCCTTCGCCTATGCGGACGAGGTGCTGAAACAGGCCATCTCCAGCATCTATGAACTGATCATCTCCGACGGGGTCATCAACCTCGACTTCGCGGACGTCCACTCCATCATGAAGAGCAGCGGCTACGCCCACATGGGCGTGGGCCGCGCCGCCGGCCGCGACAAGGCCAGCGTGGCCGCCACCATGGCCATCCAGAGCCCGCTGCTCGAGACCTCGATCCGCGGCGCCAAGGGTGTGCTGATCAACATCGTCGGCTCTCCGGAGATCGAGCTGGCCGAGATCGAGACCGCCGCGTCCTACGTTCGGGAGAACGCCGACCCGGAGGCGCAGATCATCTTCGGCGCCGCCATCGACCCGACCCTGAACGACGAGATGCGCGTCACCATCATCGCCACGGGCTTCGCCGACAGTTCGCCCAACCCCCTGTCCGGGACCGGCCGGCCGGCCGCCGAGCCGGAAAAGGACAAGTCCTCTGTGGACGAAGAGCTGCCCTTTGCCGCCGCGCCCAAGGCCCCTTCCGCCGCTTCCGCCGCCAACGAGGACTATGAAAAGCTGCTGAAGATGCTGACCGATCAGTGATCGGAAGACCGAACGATCCAGCGCCCCGCCGGGATATGCCCGGCGGGGCGTTTTCGGTGCGCGGGCGGGCGAAAAACACCGGCACAGTGTACAAAGACGGGGGGGGGTAAACCGTTCGGATTTTGGTCGTTTTTTTGGCGATTGTTACCGTTTTGTAATCGCTTTTTCCGTGCGCCGGGTGTATAATGAAAATACAAAGAACGGACGGAAAACGAACGCCGGCGGCCGGGTCCCCGCAAATCCGCAGGGAGGAGGCCGAAAAGAGGTCCCGGTTTTTGGGATGCTTTGAAACTTCTTTTCCGGTGCAGCTTTTTCTGCTTGTGAGTTGTATGCATAGTGTACGTATCGTGTCGGTTGACAGAAAGGAAGATCTGTATGAAGCGCAGAACGATTTGGTGTCTGATCCTGGCCGGGGCCATGCTGGCGTCGCTGTTGGCGGGCTGTGCCGGGACCGAGCCGGAGACGACCACCGGGGCGACGATCACCGGGGCGACGACGAGCGAAGCGACAACGACCGCGGCGACGACCACCGGGGCGACGACGAGCGAAGCGACAACGACCGCGGCGACGACCACCGGGGCGGCGACGAGCGAAGCGACAACGACCGCGGCGGGAACCGAGGCGCCGGAGATCCGGTTCGAGACCGTTGCGTATGCCGTCAATTTTTGGGGACTCCCGCGGGAGACGGAGGAAGACGTCGTCCAGGGCGTCAGCGCGGCGGCTGAGTTTTTGCTCGCAAGGGCGGAAAACGAGTGCACGCTGACAGAAAACGACCTCTGGGGATTCGTGGCCGACCGCGCGCTTTTCGAAAGCGACGAGGCTTACGCGCGCGTGGAGCGTTTTCTCCGGCTGTCCGACACGATCCGCCGGGCCCGGGAGATCGTGAACGACGGAGAGCGGACCGGCTTCTTCGGCCAGTACATGGCGAAGGACGGCTGGGCGGAGGACGGCAGGATCCGGCTCCGGCTCCACGAAAAGACCCGTTTCGTCTGGTCGGACGACGGAGAGACGGGAACGGAGAGCGCGGACTTTGACGTCACCCTCGTCCGGACCGGGGAAGGATCGACGGGGCTGCGGGTGGCGGACGTGCGGCCCGTTTCCAACTGGGCCGGCGGCTTTGAACAGTATTGGAGCGATCCGGACTTTGACCCCGAGACCTATCTGGCGGAGCTGGCCGCCGCCCGTGAGG
>JAEERN010000114.1 GCA_016285815.1 Clostridiales bacterium | reverse complement strand
CCTCGGGTCCCGCGGCCTCGCCGGGGGTCCCGACAGCTTCCGCAGCCCCGGCGGCGGCTTCGGCGGCCCCGGCGGCGGTCTCGCCGGGGGCCTCTCCGGCCGGGACGGGGATGGTATTTTCAGACGGATCGAAGGTGCCGTTTTCCATGGATCGGGATCCTTTCCGCGCGCGCCCTGCGACTTGCGCCGCGCGCGCTCTTGATTTGATGAAAAGAGTATAGCACGGATCCGGGCCGCCTGTCAAGGAGATCCCGAAGCGGGAAGGGGCCCGCCCCGGGATCTGCGCCGGGCGGGGCAAAAAACACTTGTAAAACGGGGGGCTCTATGGTATAATAACCTATACTACCGAAATATACACATCAGAGATGGACGGGACGGAAACATGGACAGACAAGAGCTGGCAGAACGACTTTTTCCCGGAGTCAGCGAGACGCCGCAGGAGATCATGGACCGCTATCCGCCGCGGAAGCTCCCCGAGGGAGCCGCGGTGACGCGCATGGCGCCGAGCCCCACGGGCTTCATGCATCTGGGGAACCTTTACGGTGCCATCACCGACGAACGCATCGCGCACCGGAGCGGGGGCGTGTTTATGCTGCGCATCGAGGACACGGACGCCAAGCGCGCTGTGGAGGGCGGGGTGCAGAAGATCATCGAGGTCTTCGACCGCTTCGGCCTCAACTTCGACGAGGGCGCTCTGGCGGACGGCGAGACGGGCGCCTACGGTCCCTATCGCCAGCGCCAGCGGGAGCGGATCTATAAGGTCTTCGCCAAGGCGCTGTTCCTGGCCGGCCGGGCCTATCCCTGTTTCGCCACGGAAGAGGAGCTGGAGGCCATCCGCCAGGAGCAGGCCGCAAAAAACGAGAACCCGGGGTATTACGGAAAATACGCCGTCTGGCGCGACGCGCCGGCCGAGCGGATCGCCGAGGCGCTGGACGCCGGGCGGGAGTACGTCATCCGCTATCGCTCCGAGGGGGATCCCGCCCAGAAGGCCGTCTGTACCGATCTGATCCGCGGCCGGCTGGAGGTGCCCCAGAACGACAGCGATCTGGTCCTGCTGAAATCCGACGGCATCCCCACCTATCACTTCGCCCATGTGGTGGACGACACGCTGATGGGCACGACCCACGTAGTTCGCGGCGAAGAGTGGCTGGCGACGCTGCCCTACCATCTGGACATGTTCCGCACCATGCGGGAGCTGTTCGGCTGGAAGACGCCGAAGTACCTCCACACAGCCCACATGCTGAAGATGGAGGACGGGCACAAGCGCAAGCTGTCCAAGCGAAAGGACCCCGAGCTGGCGCTGGACTTCTACCGCTCCGGCGGATACCCCGAACGGGCCCTCATCGAATATCTGATGACGATCCTGAACTCGAACTATGAGGAGTGGCGCGCGGCCAACCCGGACGCCGACTGGCGGGACTTTCCCTTCTCGGTGAAGAAGATGAGCTCGTCGGGTGCGCTGTTCGACATGGAGAAACTGCGCGACGTGTCCAAAAACGTCATTTCCCGGATGACCGCGGACGAGGTGCTCGCCGGCGTGCTGGGCTGGTCGGCGGAGTTCGACCCCGAGCTGCACGCGCTGCTGGACGCCGACCGGGACTATGCCCGGGCCATCTTCGCCATCGGCCGCGGCGGGGCCAAGCCCCGCAAGGACCTGGTCACCTGGGCCGACGCCCGGGGCTATCTGGACTTTTTCTACGACGGACTGTTCCGCCCGGTCTACGCGCTGCCCGCCTGTGCGGACGGCGCCGCCGCGGCGGCGATCCTGCGGGACTATGCCGGGGCCTTCGACCCGGCCGACGACCGGGACGGCTGGTTCGCCCGGGTCAAGTCGCTGGCCGCGCGGTTCGGCTTCGCGCCGGAGACGAAGCTTTGGAAACAGGATCCCGCGGCGTACCGCGGCCATGTGGGCGACGTGAGCATGATTCTGCGCTCGGCGCTGACGGGGCGGACCAATTCGCCCGACCTTTACGACGTCTGTTCGCTGCTGGGGGCCGACCGGGTCCGCGCGCGGCTGTCGGCCGCGGCGGACGCGCTGTCGGAAAACTGATCGGAAGGAACGGAGAACACCATGGAAGAGACGAGATCCAACTTTTTATATGAGATCATCGACGACGATCTGGCCTCGGGCCGGGCGGACCACGTCCACACCCGGTTCCCGCCGGAGCCCAACGGCTATCTGCACATCGGAAGCCTGAAGGCCATCTGGATCAACCACAGCATCGCCCGGAAATACGGCGGAGAGTTCAACCTTCGCTATGACGACACCAACCCGGTCAAGGAGGACGAAGAGTTCGTCCGCTCGATCTACGAGGACATCTGCTGGCTGGGCGCCAAGCCGGACCACGTGTTCTACGGCTCGGACTATTTCGACATCTGCTGCGAGCAGGCCTTCGGTCTGATCCGCAAGGGGCTGGCCTACGTCTGCGACCTCTCGGCGGAAGAGATGAAAGAGTACCGCGGCACGCTGACCGAGCCGGGCCGGCCCAGCCCGTGGCGGGACCGCAGCGTGGAGGAGAACCTGGACCTGTTCACGCGCATGAAAAACGGCGAATTCCCCGAGGGGAGCCGGACCCTGCGGGCGAAGATCGACATGGCCAGCCCCAACATCAACCTGCGCGACCCGGCCATCTACCGCATCGTCTACGCGCGCCACCACCGCCAGGGGGACAAGTGGTGCATCTATCCGCTTTACGATTTCGCCCATCCCATCCAGGACGCGGTGGAGGGGATTACCCATTCGCTGTGCTCGCTGGAGTTTGAGAACCACCGCCCGCTGTACGACTGGGTGGTGGAGAACTGCGATCTGCCGTGCCGCCCCAAACAGAGGGAGTTCGCCCGGCTCAACGTGACCAACACGGTCATGAGCAAGCGCTATCTGCGCTCGCTGGTGGAGCAGGGGCTGGTGGACGGCTGGGACGATCCCCGGATGCCCACCATCTGCGGCCTGCGCCGCCGGGGGTACACGCCCGCCTCGCTGATCGACTTCGTCAGCCGCGCCGGCGTGGCCAAGACCTATTCTCTGGTGGACCAGAGCCTTCTGGAGGCCTGTCTGCGGGACGAGCTGAACGCCAGCGCGCCGCGGCGCGTCGCCGTGCTGGACCCGGTGGCGGTGGAGATCACCAACTGGCCCGAGGGCCGGACCGAGACCTTCGAGCTGTCCAACAACGTCAACGATCCCGGGGCGGGCACGCGGCGCGTGCCCTTTACGGGAAAGCTCTGGATCGAGCGCGAGGACTTTTCCCTGACGCCGCCGCCCAAGTTCTTCCGGCTGAAGCCGGGAGGCGAGGTGCGGCTCATGGGCGCGTATCTCATCCGGTGCGAGAGCGTCGAGACCGACGCGGACGGCGCCGTGACGAAGATCCTCTGCACGGCGGATCTGGAGACCGGGAACGGCAATCCCGCCGACGGGCGCAAGGTCAAGGGGACCATCCACTGGCTGTCCCAGGAGGGGTCCGTCCCGGGCGAGGTGCGTCTGTACGACCGGCTGTTCACCAAAGAGGACATGAACGATCTGGCCGAGGGCGAGACCTTCGGCGACTATCTGAACCTGGACTCGGTCCGGGTGCTGTCCGGCTGCCGCTTCGAGGCGGCGCTGGCCGGGGCCAGGCCCGGCGACCGGTTCCAGTTCGTCCGCCAGGGGTATTTCTGCGCGGACAGCAAGTATCCCGGCAGCTTCAACCGCATCGTCACCCTTCGGGATTCCAAGGGGAAATAAGCGCATGTGGGACACGATCCGCTCTTACGCCGTCAGCATGCTCCTGAGCCTGCCGGGCATCCTGTTCGCCCTGACGGTCCACGAGTACGCCCACGCGCTGGTCAGCAGCAAGCTGGGGGATCCGCTGCCAAAGGCTTCGGGCCGCCTTTCGCTGAACCCGCTGCGGCACATCGACCCCGTCGGCTTCCTGGCGCTGCTGCTCCTGCGGTTCGGCTGGGCCAAGCCGGTCTACGTCGACCCGCGGTACTACAAGCACAAAAAGCTGGACATGGCGCTGACGGCGCTGGCCGGTCCGGCGGTCAATCTGGTCACGGCGTTCCTGCTGGAGCTGCTCGTCCTGGTCGTCTACGTGATTGTGCCGCGGACCGTGACGGACCCCGGGACCTTCGGCGCCACGGCGCTGAGCGTGGTCTTCTCCATGCTGGACGCCTCCGTTCTGGTCAGCGTGGGTCTGGGGATCTTCAACCTGATCCCCATCTCGCCGCTGGACGGTTCCAAGGTGCTGGCGGCCTTCCTGCCGCTGAAGGCCTATGAAAAGGTGCTGAAATACGAGCGCTACGGCTTCATCGTGCTGATGATCCTGATGTTCGGCATCCCGGGGCGGCTGCTGTCGATCTTCGGCGTGCCGGACGCCGTGACCCGGTGGCTGGATCTGAACCTGTACCTCGGCGCGGCGCGGGACGCCGTGATCTCGGTCTTCGACGGCTTCTGGCTCCGGGTGCTGTCGCTGGTCGGCGTGCTGTAAAGGCCGCGGGAGAGACATGGAAGACGTATCGTTCAAACTGAAAGTGTTCGAGGGGCCGCTGGACCTGCTGCTGCATCTGATCGCGCAGAACAAGGTGTCGCTGGACGACATCCCCGTGGCCCTGATCCTGGACCAGTATCTGGACTATCTCGAGACGCTCTCGTCGCTGAACATCGAGGTGACCAGCGAGTTCATCGTCATGGCGGCGCAGCTGATCCTGCTCAAATCCCGGATGCTGCTGCCCGTGCCGGAGGAAGAGGCCGAGGACCCCCGGGCCGAGCTGGCCCGGCGGCTGGCGGAGTACAAGCTGATCAAGGGCGCCGCGGCCAGGCTGGCCGCCGGCGCCGCGGCGGTGGGGATCCTGTTCGTCAAGGGCGCCGAGCCGCTGCCCGAGCAGGAGTACGCCTATGAGCACGACGCGGCGGAGCTGGTGCGGGCCTGGAGCGAGTTCGTGGACCGCGAGAGCCGCCAGGAGCCGGAGCTTCCCCCCGTTTTCCGCGAGCTGGTGGGACGGGAGCGGGACTCCATCGAGGCGGCGGGCGAGCGGGTGATCCGCCTGTTGAAGCGGGCGAGGATGTCCCTGACCGACCTGCTGGTCAGCGCCGGGGACCGGCGCGGCGCCATCGTCACGCTGCTGGCGCTGCTGGAGCTGTGCCGCGAGAGCAAGCTGGAGTTCGACGACGACGGCCTCTGGGGCGTTCCGGCCAACGATTAGAAAAAGAGGGGAACTGGAAGACCTTGAACAACGATTTTAAGACCGCCGCGGCGGCGCTGGAGGCGATCCTGTTCGCCGCGGGCGAGCCGGTGGCCATCGACCGGATCTGTACGGCGCTGGCCGTCAGCCGGGAGGACGCGGAAAAGCTGGCCGTCTCGCTGGAGGCGCGGCTGGACCGGGAAGAGAGCGGCGTCCGGCTGGTGCGGCTGGGCGAAAAGCTTCAGCTGGCCACCAAGAGCGAGTTCGCCGAAGAGATCTGCGCCGTGCTGGAGACCCGCAAGCCGCCGGCGCTCAGCGCGCAGGCCATGGAGACGCTGGCCGTGGTGGCCTACCGTCAGCCCGTGACCCGGGCGTACATCGAACAGGTCCGCGGCGTGGAGAGCTCGTACACCGTCTCGTCGCTGGCGGACAAGGGCTTTATCGAGGCCTGCGGGCGGCTGGAGGTCCCGGGGCGGCCGCTGCTGTACCGGACCACCGACCGGTTCCTGCGGGTGTTCGGGCTGGCCTCGCTGGCCGACCTGCCGCCGCTGGGAGACGAGGCGGACGCCGCCGGCGCCCAGACCACGTTGTCCGCCGCTCTGGCGGAGGGCGCGGAAGGCGCGCCCGCGGCGGAAGCCGGACCGGGCGGCGAAGAGGACGGCGCGGTCTGACGGGGCGGCCGTCGGACGAAAGACGTGAGAAAGAGGGGAGGCGGGGCAGTTGGCCTGGCTGTGGGTCGTGCTGAAAATCGTGCTGATCGTGCTGGCGGTCCTGGTCGGTCTTGTGCTGCTGGCCCTGTTGACGGCGTTGGTGCTGTCGCTGTTCCGCATCAGCGTCCGGTTTTCGAATTTCCGCGAGACCCTGCTGACGGTGCGGTACGGACTGATCCGCCTGAGGATCCTGCCGAAAAAGCCGAAGAAACCGAAAAAGTCCGGGGAGCCCGCCCGGGAGCCGACGGAGCGGGAAAAAGCCCGGGCGGAGAAGAAGAAACAGCGAAAGGCCGCCCGCCGGAAGCGCTGGCGGGCGCGGTTCGAAAAATGGCAGTCCCGCCGGGCGGCCCGGCGGCAGCGGAAAAAGGCCAGACAGGCGGCCCGCGCCGCGAAGACGGGGCGGCGGCCGAAGCGGAAAAAGTCCGAGGCGGACTGGCTCTCCGAGCCCAAAAAGGGGCGGGCCCGGGCGCTGGTCGAAAGCGCCTTCGACGTGCTTCCCCGGGCGCTGAAGCTGATCCGCTTCGACAACGTCGAATACGAGCTGACCGTCCGGGGCGAGACCCCGGCCCAGACCGGGATCCGCTACGGCCGCGCGGCCGAGCTCTTCGGGATCTGCTACCCCCAGGCCATGGAACGGCTGCGGATCGGCCGGCACAACGTTCGCGTCAACGCGGATTTCGCCTCGCGCGGCGAGAGCGACCACCGGGTGGACGTGACGGCGCGGCTGAGGCCCATCCGGCTGTTCGGCCTGTTGGTCCGGTTCTTCTTCTCCTTTATCAAGTATAAAAAGCTCTACGGTTCCCGGGAGGAACAGACGCGTCAGACTTTCAAAATGAAGCCGAACGGAGGAAAAAACAATGGCTGAGAAACAGAAGATCAACGAACTGCTTCAGGAGACCATCCAGAAGATCAAAGAGCTGGGCAACGCGGAGACCGTGATCGGCGCGCCCATCACCGCGGGCGACGTGACCATCATCCCGGTCTCAAAGCTGAGCTGCGGTCTGGCGGCGGGCGGCTCGGACTATGCCTCGAAGAACAGCAAGAGCTCGGTCATGTTCGGCGGCGGCGGCGGCGCGGGGGTGGAGGTCACGCCCATGTCCTTCCTCGTCATCCGGAACGACCGGGTGGACGTGCTGCCGGCGGCGGGCACCGTCACCGCGCCGGTCCCCATGAAGGACTATGTGGCGCTGGTGGAAAAGGCCGTGGACGTCATGCCCGGCATCGTGGAGAAGCTGCAGGAGTTCCTGGACCACATGAAGGAGAAAAAGGCCGCCAAGGCGGCCGAAAGCGAGATCGCGCTGAAGGAAGAGGCCCCCAAGGCGTAAAAAAAGAGCCGGTCTCGCGGCATAGGACAAGGCCCCGGAGACGTAGGATGGTAGTGCGGCCGGCTTCGGCCGGCCGCGCCTTCATTTGAAAAAAGGGGATGCTGTGCCGTGAAGAGATCCTTTGCCGCAAGGTTTGCCGGGGCGCTGGCCCTGTGCGCCCTTCTGGGCGCGCCGCGGACCGCCGCCGCGCCCGCCGTCCTGCCGGAGACGGGCGCCGTCTCTGAGGGACTGCCGTGCGTGTCCGCCGAGGCGTGCATCGTCACCGACGACGCCGGGACGGTCCTGATGGAGAAAGCGCCGGACCTTCGGATGGAGCCGGCCAGCACCGCCAAGCTGATGACGGCGCTGGTGGCCGCGGAGAGCTGTCCGCCGGACGACCGCATCACGGTCCGGCGGGAGTACGTCGAGACCGAGGGGTCCCGGATGTACCTGCGCGAGGGCGAAGAGGTCAGCCTCGAGGACCTGCTCTACGGGCTGCTGCTGACCAGCGGGAACGACGCGGCGCTGGCCGCGGCGGAGCTGGCCGCGGGGTCGGTGACGGCCTTCGTCGCGCGGATGAACGCCCGCGCGGCGGAGCTGGGCATGCGGGACACCCGCTTTTCCAACCCCAGCGGTCTGCCGGACGGGGACTGCTACACCACGGCCCGGGATCTGGCGCGGCTCATGGCCGCGTTTTCAGACAACGAGCTGACGGCCCGTATCAGCGCCACCCGGGAGGCCGTCCGCGCGGGGCGGACGCTGGTGAACCACAACCGCCTGCTGAACACGGTGGCGGGGGTGGACGGCGGCAAGACGGGCTATACCGCGTCCGCGGGGCGCTGTCTGGTCTCGACGGCCGCGCGGAACGGGCGGCGCATCTTTGTGGTCACACTGAAGGATCCGGATGACTGGGCCGACCACGAGGCGCTGATCCGGGCGGCCTTCGCCATGTTCTCGCCGGTCCCGCTGACGGGCTATCTGCCGGTGACCCAGGCGCTGGTGGGCGGTGTTTCGCCGGAGATCCGCCTTGCGCCGGAGCGGGAGACCGAGCTTTGGCTCACTCCGGACGAGCGCGCGGCCCTGCGCTCGGTCACCTTCCTGCGGCGGTTCGAATACGCGCCGGTCTTTGCGGGCGCGGCCGCCGGAAAGACGGTCTTTTACGTGGGCGGGACCCGCGCGGCGGAGGTCGCGCTGCGGTACGCCGAATCCGCGCCGACGGCGCGGGCGCTGGGCGCGGCGCTTGGGCGCCCATCTGACGAAAGGTTTGTTTGCAGAGCATGAAAGAGAGAGTACAAAAGCTGATCGCCGAGCGGGGCGTCTGTTCGCGCCGCACGGCGGAAAAACTGATCGAAGAGGGGCGCGTGCGCGTCAACGGACGGCGTGTGGCCCTTGGGGCCCAGGCGGCCAAAACGGACGTCATCACCATCGACGGGACCCGCATCGCGGGCAAGCGTCAGCCGCCGGTCTATCTGCTGGTCCACAAGCCCCGGGGCTACGTCACCACAGCGTCCGACGAGCGCGGCCGGAAGACGGTCATGGAGCTGGCGGGGGACGTTCCCGAGCGGGTCTACCCCGTGGGGCGGCTGGACATGGCCTCGGAGGGCCTGCTGCTGCTGACCAACGACGGCAGGCTGGCCAAGGTGCTGACGCACCCCTCCGGCGGCGTGGTGAAGGAGTATCACGTCACCGTGCTGGGCGACGCGGAAAAGGCCCTGCCGATGATCCAGGAGGGGATCACGCTGGACGACGGCTTCACCGCCCGGCCCGTCGGCGTCCGGGTGGTGCGGACCTTCGACGGCAAGACGGTCCTGTCCATCCAGCTGACCGAGGGGCACAACCGCGAGGTGCGGCGCATCTGCGAGGCCGCCGGGCTCACGGTCCGCCGGCTGGTACGGGTGGCCATCGGCAAGCTGAAGCTGGAGGGGATCGCCGTTGGCAAATGCCGGCCGGCCACCTACAGCGAGGTCAAATACCTGAATTCGCTGACCGAACGGTCGGAGGAGAGCGAGCTGAAATGAAGACCCTTTCGATCCCCAACGCCCCGGGGCCCGTGTCGGCGCTCTGCTTCGGAACGGCTGGCTTCGGCGGCGAACGCATCCCGGAGGAGCGGGCCTTCGCCCTTTTGGACCTGTGGCGCGAGCTGGGCGGGATCCTCGTGGATACGGCCAACGTCTACGGCCGGTGGGTCGACGGGACGAACCTCGGCGAGCGGATCATCGGCCGCTGGCTGGCGTCCCGCGGGAAGCGCGCGCTGACGGTGGCCACCAAGTGCTGCCATTACGACGCGAAAGCGCCGCAGGTGTCCCGGGTCCGGGAGGACTGCGCCCGGCGCGATATCGAAGAGAGCCTGTCGGCCCTCGGGCTGGACGCGCTGGACGTCTGCTGGCTGCACCGGGACGATCCGGCCGTGCCGGTGGCGGAGATCGTCGGCTTTTGCGAGCGCCTGCGGGACGAGGGCCTGATCCGCAGCTACGGCTTTTCCAACTGGACGGCGGACAGGCTGTCCGCGGCCTGGGCGCTGTGCCGCGAAAAGGGGTACCGGGGCCTGATGGGAGTCCAGAACCGCCACGCCGCGCCGGTGCCGTCCGAGGCCGCTCTCGCCGCCGGGGATCCGACGCTGGTGGGCTTTTCCGGGGCTCAGGCGGCGTTCCACCGCGAGACGGGGATCGCCGAGCTGCCGTTTTCGGCGCTGGGACAGGGCGCCTTCGTCCGGATGGCCCGGGCCGGCGCCGAGACGCGAAACGGCCGCCTGGTCTCCGTGCGGGACGAGGCCGCGCTGGGCGGCGACTTCGCCCGGACGTGGCTGTCCGAGCGGAACCTGCGGCGGTACGAGCGGATGGCGGACTTCTGCGCCGGGAGCGGGATGGACATGACCGCGGCGTGCGTCGCGTTCCACACGTCCCGGGACTATCCGGATATCCCCGTGGCCGCCACGTCGGAGCCGGCGCACCTGCGCCGTCTGGCCGCGGCCTGTGACGAGACGCTGCCGGCGGCGCTCATCGCCGCGGTCGAGGCCCTCTGAACGAAGCCCGGCGGGCGTTTCCCGCCGGAGAAGCGAAAAAAACGGAAAGGATGATACAGCCATGAACGTACCGATCTCTTCTTTTCCCGCCTCGCTGGCGGAGTTTTGCGCCATGCCCCGGATGGATCTGACCCGGCCGGAGAACACGGCGGCCATGCTGATCTGCGCGCTGGACCTGTACTGCCGTGACCGGGAGGCCGGGATCGCCGCGGTCAACGCCCTGCGGGGCCCGCGGCCCATGTCTCCCTTCGAGGTCCAGTTCCTGCGGGACCGGCTGTCCGACAAGCCCTATCTGCCGCGGGCGTACTGCCTCGGCGCGGCCCCGGCGAACAACTATGCGCCGGCCGCGCCGCTGACGGTGGCGGTGCAGGAGGATCCCGCGCCCCAGTACGCGCCGGAGGGGTACAAGCGCGTGTTCCTGAAAACGGCCGGCGCGGATTCGCCGCGCCCGGTGACGCTGCGCCCCAAGGACGGCAAGTGGTATCTGTGGGAGTACGCGGGGGTCCTGGCGGGGATCCGCGTTCCGGTGGAGGAAGATCCCTGGGCGTGAGAGAGCCCGGGGAAAAAGTGAAACAGGCCGGCGGAGGAAGGCGCTTCGCAAAAGTCAAGATCCCGTAACGAAGATTAAAAAACAAAGCCAAAGACTTTCGGAACGGTATTTTGCATTCAGAAGATATGCTAATTATTTTCAGGGGAACTGGGCAGCGGGACAGGAAGAGAATTTCACGAAGAATTACCATGTACGGCATTTCAAGGAACAGCTCTTTACCGGATATGATATCAAAGAGTTTGAGATGTTGTTCGAGGGAAGACCTGTTCAATGGATTACCACAACCGGGACAGATGGAATTGTGGAATCCATCGAAGACTGGCCTGACTTTAAGATCACAGATGAGGATTTCCCTGCTTTTGTGAACTGGTATTTGGCCTTCTCTGAAAAGCGGGAACTGCTGGGCAGCACCAATCATCTGTTATATATCTGCCAAAGATACTCAGTCGAATACTGGATCTCCTTCAAGCGGCCTGACCTCAGAACAGCGTGGGCAAGATTCCAATGGTTTCCGCACAGATCGATTCACACTAAATAATGGAAATGGCGGCAAGGGAAGTAAGTGAATGTCAGAGAATTCATCTGCGATTATCTCCAAAGTCTGGGGCATGTGCAGCCCGTTAAGAGACGACGGTGTTTCCTATGGCGATTATCTGGAGTAGCTTACCTATCTGATCTTCCTCAAAATGTCCGACGAGTATGCCAAGCCACCCTACAGAAAGCAGACAGGCATCCCGGCGGGCTATGGTTGGACGGATATGAATACCCTTACAGGCGCGGATCTGGAAGAACAGTATAAAAAGACGCTGGAAAAGCCGGGTGAGCAGAGCGGTATCCTCGGTCAAATCTTCAAAGGCGCGATCAATAAGGTTTCTAACGCCGCGATCCTTTATCGGATCGTGCAGATGATCGACCGAGAAAAATGGGTCTCCATGTCCTCCGACGTGAAAGGAGAGATCTACGAAGGCCTGCTGCAGAAAAACGCCGAAGACGTGAAGTCCGGCGCAGGACAGTATTTTACCCCACGTGCTCTGATCCAGGCGATGGTCGCCTGCATCCGCCCGGAGCCTATGAAAACCATCGCAGAGATAAAGACACCGAGATTGATACAATTTAATGATTCCTCCGCCGATTTTGCCGCTTGAGGGGTAAGTTGGCGTTTGAGGGCTAAGTTGTGGAAGTCGGGGTGTCCCGGCTGCTTTTATCGGTAGACATGTTCATACATCGCCGGTATAATAGACGGCGGAAAAACAGGAATTTGTACAGATCAGGAGTAATTTAATGGATGTAAAAGAGTACCTTCAGAATCCATGTGGAACACTTTCGATTCCATATTGGAAGGCCAAAACACTGGCCATTCCCGATTCCATGAGAATCATTCATTG
>JAEERN010000113.1 GCA_016285815.1 Clostridiales bacterium | reverse complement strand
GGTCCGGTGCCCGGTCTCGTCGCGGAACTCGTCGAGGAACAGGTCCTTTTCGCCGGCGGCCCAGGCCTTGAGCTCACTTTTTGTCTTCCGGCTCATCTTCCACGTCTCCTCCGTCGAGCTGCTTGATCTTCTTCAGCGTCACGAAAAACAGCACGCCGGTGACGCCCGCGCCCACCGCCGCCTCGGTGATGGCAAGGTCCGGCGACCGCAGCAGGATCCAGACGACCGACATGACCAGACTGTATCCCATAAAGATGATGATCGAGGTCAAAAGCCGCCGGGACAGACAGGCCGCCACGGCGCAGACCACCAGGAACGCCATCAGGATGTATCGGAAGATCTCCACGCTCAGTCCTCCCTCCGCCGCGTATAGCCCTCTTCTCTCTTTCCGACCGCCGCCTCGAGCCGCGCGATCAGGTGGGACGAGACCGGCCCGGTCAGCCACATCAGCCCCAGCACCGCCAGCAGCTTCAGCGACGTGGCCGTAAAGCCCGAGACCACGATCAGACCCAGCAGGATCAGCGAGATCCCCAGCGTGTCGTTCATGGCGGACGCGTGCATCCGGTTCAAGGCCCGGTCAAACCGGAACACGCCGAAGACCGCCGCCGCCGCCGTCAGGACGCCGCCTGCGATCAGGGCCGCCGCCGCGCCGAAGCGGATCCACTCTCCGATCACGGCCGATCCCCTCCTTTGTCCTCCGGGTCGAACTCTCCGCTCTCGTCGCCCGGCTTTTCGCCGCGGCGCTCCCGCCAGATCCCCAGATACAGCTTGGTCAGCACGATGACCGCCGAAAAGCCCAGCAGCGCGTAGACGATGCCGATGTCCGCGATATAGTTCTCTCCGATGACCACCGCCAGCACGGCCAGCATCGCGGTGACCAGCGTCGTGATCATGTTGACCATGACGATCCGGTCCGCCACCCGCGGCCCCAGGATCAGCCGGACCAGCGCCGCCAGCGCCAGCACGCCCAGCACCACCGCCGCGGCGGTCAGCAGCCCGTCGTATGCGCTTTCGATCATGCTCTCTTCTCCATTCTCGCCAAAAGCCGGACGAACACGCTGTTCCCCAGCCCGTGCGACAGGCTCTCGTCCAGACAGTGGACGGTGAACTCCCCGTCCTCCAGCGTCAGCGTGATGGTCCCCGGCGTCAGCGTGATGGAGTTGGCCAGCAGGACCTGGAACACCCGCCGCTTCAGCGGGGGCCGGAAGGTCACCACCACCGGGTCCGGCCGGCGGCCCGGCCGCAGGATCAGCCCCAGCACCGCGAAGTTGGCCTTGACGATCTCCGCGATCAGCACGGCCCCGTAGACCGGCAGGAAAAAGACCCAGCCCGCCGCGCGAAGCTCCGCGCGGGGGCTGTAGTCCAGATATTTCACCGCAAAGGCCCAGACCGCGCCGCAAAGGACGACGCCGAGGATCAGCGTCTCCGGCGTGACGCGCGCGTTCAGGACCAGCCAGAAGGCCAACAGCAGGAAAAACATGGGGCGGGACCTCTCTTCCGCGCTCCTTTCCGCCGAGAGCGCCGTTTTCGGAAAAGGAAGAGGGACAGCAGCCGCTCCGTGCTGCTGCCCCTCTTTTTTCCGGCCTGATCCGGGTCCGAAAAAACGGGTCCGGGGATTACTTCTTCAGGTTGTTCTCGAGCTTGAGCAGCTCGAACGCCATCTCGGGCGGCAGTTCGTCGCCGAAGCGGGCGTAGAGCGCCTTGATGCTCTCAACGTCCTCGAGCCAGTACTCGGTGTTGACCGCAAGGATCTCGCGCAGGGCGTCGATGTCGAACTTCCGGTCGCCTTCGATAGTATAGTCGAGGCCGGCCAGATTGATGTCCTCGGGCTTCGGAACGAAGCCGATGGGCGTCTCGACGGCGTCGATCTCGCCGGCGCAGCGCTTGAGGATCCACTCGAGCACGCGGAAGTTGTCGCCGAAGCCCGGCCACATGAACTTGCCGTTCTCGTTGAGACGGAACCAGTTGACGTTGAAGATCTTGGGGGCCTTGGTCAGCTTCTTGCCCATGTCGAGCCAGTGCTTCCAGTACCAGGCCATGTTGTAGCCGCAGAACGGCAGCATGGCCATGGGGTCGCGGCGGACGACGCCGACGGCGCCGGCGGCGGCGGCGGTGGTCTCAGAGGCCATGATGGAGCCGACGAACACGCCGTGCTGCCAGCTGCGGGACTGGTACACCAGCGGGGCGCACTTGGCGCGGCGGCCGCCGAAGATGATGGCGGTCAGCGGAACGCCCGCAGGATCCTCCCACTTGGGGGAGATGCAGGGGCAGTTCTTCGCCGGAGCGGTGAAGCGGGAGTTGGGATGCGCGCCCTTGACGCCGGAATCCGGATCCCACGGCTTGCCGGTCCAGTCGTTGACGCCGTGCGGCGGGTTCTTGTCCAGGCCTTCCCACCACACCGTGCCGTCCTTGTCGTTGTAGACGACGTTGGTGAAGATGGTGCCCTGTCTGGTGGAGGCCAGCGCGTTGGGGTTGGACTTCTCGTTGGTGCCCGGGGCGACGCCGAAGAAGCCGGCCTCGGGGTTGACGGCGCTCAGGCCGCCCTCTTCGTTGATGCGCAGCCAGGCGATGTCGTCGCCGACGGTGTAGACCTTATAGCCCTTTTCGCGATAGCTCTCCGGCGGGATCAGCATGGCCAGGTTGGTCTTGCCGCAGGCCGACGGGAACGCGGCGGACACGTACTTGGTCTCGCCTTCGGGGGTCTCGATGCCCAGGATCAGCATGTGCTCGGCCATCCAGCCCTCTTTCCAGCCCTGATACGAGGCGATGCGCAGGGCGAAGCACTTCTTGCCCAGCAGCACGTTGCCGCCGTAACCGGAGTTGCAGCTCCAGATGGTGTTGTCCTGCGGGAACTGGAGGATATATCTCTTCTCCTCGTCGATGTCGCACTTGCTGTGCAGGCCGTGAACGAAGTCGGGGTTGTCGCCCAGCATCTCCATGACGGCGGTGCCGACGCGGGTCATGATCATCATGTTCAGCACGACGTAGATCGAGTCGGTCAGCTCGATGCCGACCTTGGCGAACGGCGAGCCGATGGCGCCCATGGAATAGGGGATGACGTACATGGTGCGGCCCTTCATGCTGCCCTTGAAGATCTCGGCCGCCATGGCATAGGCGTCCGCCGGGGCCATCCAGTTGTTGGTGGGGCCGGCCTCCAGCTTGGTGGGGGTGCAGATGAACGTGCGGGCCTCGACGCGCGCCACGTCGTTGACCGCCGTGCGGTGATAGTAACAGTCGGGAAGCTTCTCGGGGTTGAGCTTGATCATCTCGCCTGTCGAGCAGGCCTCTTCGCGGAGCGCCTCTCTCTGTTCGTCGCTCCCGTCGATCCAGACGACCTTGTCCGGGGTGGTCATGGCGACCATCTCGTCGATCCAGCTGAGAACGGCTTTGTTGGTTGTAAGTGCCATGGGATTTCTCCTTTCAGGATTCTCGCTTTTTGAGCGCAGGTTTGCCTTGTACAGCGTCTGTAATTATAACCCAAAAACGCGGCGTTTTCAATTACGGAATTGTAAATACTTCCGCTCTTCCGGTCATTCTTTTTGTGTTTTTTGCACCAGCAAGCGGGACAGCTCTTCGATTTCCTCCGTCGAGAGCGTCTCGCCCCGGCGTCCGGGGTCCACGCCCGCCGCCAGAAGAAGGGCTTCCGCCCCGCCGCTTTCCGTCCGGCCCGGCGCCGCCAGCGCGTTCCTCACGGTCTTGCGCCGGGCGGCGAAGACCGCCCGGGCCGTCCGCTCGAACGCCGCGGGGTCCGCCGGGGCGTCGGCCCGCGGCGTCAGCCGCAGGACCGTCGAGTCCACCTTGGGCACGGGGTAAAAGCACCCCTTTGGCACGGACATCAGCTTTTCCGCCGACGCCTCCGCCGTGACCAGCGCGCTCCACAGGCACCAGTCCCCGTCGCCCGGAGCGGCGGTCAGCTTGGCCGCCGCCTCCCGCTGCAGCATGACGGTGACGCTTTCGAACCGGCGGCACCGCACCCGCGCCAGCACGGCCTTCCCCGTCACGTTGTACGGCAGGTTCGACACGGCGCAGACCCTCGCCTCCGGGCCGAAGGCCTCGTCGGCCAGCGCCGCCAGATCGGTCTTCAGCACGTCGCCCCGCCGCACCGAGACGTTGGGCCACGGCGCCAGCGTCTCTTCCAGGATGGGCAAAAGCGCCCGGTCCAGCTCCAGCGCCGCCACCCGGCGGGCCCGGCGGGCCAGCTCGACGGTCAGCGTTCCGATGCCGGGGCCGATCTCGACCGCGTCGCGCCCGTCGACCCGCGCGCCCTCGGCGATGGCCCGGGGAATCCGGGGGTCCGCCAAAAAGTTCTGGCCCAGCTCTCTGGAAAAGCGGAAGCCGTGCTTTTCCGCCAGCGCCCGGATGACCGGGACGCTGGCCAGCTCTCTGCCGCCGGTCATGCCTTTCCCCTCTTCCGCCTCGCCCACGCCGGCGCGGTCAGCTCGTAGTTCTCATAGGTGAGATACCGTCCGTCCTGCCACACGGGCGTGCGGCCGCGGCCCTTGTGCTCCATGCCCAGCGCCGTCAGCACCCGGCCGGAGCGGACGTTCTCCGTGAAGTGACAGCCGTAGAGCTTCCGGAAGCCCACCTCGGAAAAGGCGAAGGCCATGACCGCCCCCGCCGCCTCGGTGGCGAGGCCCCGGTGCCACCACGGCCGGCCGATGGTATAGGCCAGATTGGCCGTCCGCGAAAAGTCCGAGATCTCCGTCAGCGTGGTCATGCCGATGACCTCGTCCGGGTCGTCGGCCGGCGTCACGCCCCAGTAGTAGAAGCTGCGGCTCAGATACTGGGTCTGTTTTTTCTCCAGAAAGGCGCGCACGTCGTCCAGCTCCGGCATGATGGGGCTCGTCATATAGCGATAGACCTCCGGGTCCGCGCCCCAGTTGGCGTAAATCGAGCCGGCGTCGGACGGCTGAAGACGCCGCAGCAAAAGCCGCGGCGTCCGGATCTCGACGGTCCCCCGGTGTCTCAGCATCTATCGGATGACTTCCAGACCGCCCATGTATTTGCGCAGCACCTCCGGCACGACGACGCTGCCGTCGCGCAGCTGGTTCTGCTCCACCAGAGCAGGGAAGATGCGGGACGTGGCCAGGCCCGAGCCGTTCAGCGTGTGGAGGAACTCGGTCTTTCCCTCCCCCTCGCGGCGGACGCGCATATTGCCGCGGCGCGCCTGATAGTCCCGGGCGTTGGAGACGGACGAGACCTCTTTATAACCGTTCATGGACGGGATGTGGATCTCGATGTCGTAGGTCCGGGCCATGCTGGCCGAACAGTCCGCCGCGGCCAGCTTGACGGTCCGGAAGTGGAACCCGAGGCCCTTGACCAGCGCCTCGGCCTTGCCCACCAGCTCTTCAAAGGCCTCGTCCGACTTTTCGGGCAGCGTGTACTGCACCATCTCGACCTTGTTGAACTGATGGCCGCGGACCATGCCGCGCTCGTCGGCGCGATAGCTGCCCGCCTCGCGGCGGAAGCAGGGGGTGTAGGAGATGTACTTCTTCGGCAGCTCCGCCTCGGACAGGATCTCGCCCCGGTGCAGGCTGACCAGCGCCGTCTCGGCGGTGGGCAGCATGAAACGCCGCTGGGCGTCCTCGGCGGTGTCCAGCCAGTACACGTCGTCCTTGAACTTGGGGAACTGTCCGGCGGTCAGCCCGCACTCGTACCCCAGCATGTGGGGCACCAGCACCAGCTCATAGCCGTCGGCCAGATGGGTGTCGATGAAATAGTTGAGCAGGGCCCACTCCAGCCGCGCGCCCAGCCCGCGATAGACCCAAAAGCCGTTGCCGGACAGCTTGACGCCGCGCTCGTAGTCCACCAGCCCCAGCGACGTGCAGAGGTCCACGTGGTTCTTGGGCTCAAAGTCGAACCGGTGCGGCTCGCCGTAATACCGAAGGGGCTCGTTGTTCTCTTTCCCGCCGGGCTTCAGGTCCGGATCCGGCAGGTTGGGCAGCGACAGCATCAGGCCGGTGTACTCGGTCTCGATCTCCTTCACCTTCGCGTCGCAGCCCTTGATCTCCTCGGACAGCTTTTTCATCTCGGCGAAGACGGGCGCCGTGTCCTGTCCGGCCTTTTTCATGGCCGGGATCTGCCTGGAGACGCGGTTCTGCTCCGCCTTGAGCTGCTCGGCGGTGCGGATGGCGTCCCGCCGGGCCGCGTCCAGCTCCAGGATGCGGTCCACGGTCTCCGCTCCGTCATACTCCTTGGCCGCAAGGCCGGCCTTGACCCGCTCGGGGTCCTCCCGGATGATCTTGATATCCAGCATACGATCTCAGTCCTCTCTGTTCTGTTCCGCGATCCCGTCGCCGGCCCCGGCCCGCTCCAGCAGGTCGATGATCCGGTCCAGATCGTCCATGTCCGAAAAGTTCAGCGTGACCCGGCCGGCCTTTCCCCGGCCGACGCTGACCGTCACCTCGCGGCCCAGCCGGTCGCTCAGCCGGCGGGAAAGCTCGGCGGCATAGTCCACGCCGTCGCTCCGGGCGGGGCGCCCGGGCGCGGCCGCGGCG
>JAEERN010000021.1 GCA_016285815.1 Clostridiales bacterium | reverse complement strand
TAGTGTCGGAATACTTTCTTGCCGCCTTCCGATTTGCCCGGGCGGATGTGCCATTACCGTGACACACGACGGTTGAAGCTTAAACGATATTGTTTAGTTCCTGCTCATTATACTAAACGTATCTGTTAAAGTCAAGAGGTTTTCGAGAAAATATTAAATATTTTTGCTTAAGTTATTCTTGACATTCTTAAACATCCTTGTTATAATGAACGTAAGTACATATATAGGAGGTTTTTCCTATGGCAATTGGCGAAAGAATACGCTTTATCCGCAACCTGCGGGGCATGACACAGAAATATCTCGGTACTTTGGTCGGCTTTCCGGAGAAGACCGCCGATATCCGCATGGCGCAGTATGAGGCTGGCACACGCACACCGAAGGAGGAGCTGACGAAAGCCTTTGCAAATGCGCTGGAGGTATCTCCGCTTGCGCTGAATATCCCTGATACGGACAGTTATCTTGGCTTGATGCACACCCTGTTTTCTCTGGAGGATCGTTACGGTCTGACCATCGAAACAAGGGACGGAGAGGTTGTTTTTCATATTGACCCACGGAAAGGAAAGGACGCTGCCCGTATTTCTGAGATGGTCTATGCCTGGGCTCCTGTTGCGGAAAAATACCGTACCGGAGAGATCAGCAAAGATGAATACGACAAATGGCGCTATTATTACCCCGAGTACGATGCCACACAGATCGCCGCAAAAGTACCTTCTCAGGAGCTGAGCGACGCTATGGTCAAGGCATTCAAGAAGAAACTGAAGGATTGACATCTTTATCCACTTCCTTTCCAGACAAAAGAAAAAGAGCTAACTGATCCAACAAAAATCAGTTAGCTCTTTATTTATGAGTAATGCTTAAAGTGTTGTCAAAACGTTGTCACAAGGCTGCTTGAAGCCTCAAAAACCCAGTATTTATGCGGGTTTGCAGCGTTTTGTGTCTTATTCCCATTCGATGGTCGCCGGCGGTTTGGACGTGATGTCGTACACCACGCGGTTCACGCCCCTGACCTCGTTGGTGATGCGGGCCGAGATCTTTGCCAGCAGCCGGTGCGGCAGGCGCGCGTACTCACAGGTCATGAAGTCCGTGGTCGTCACCGCCCGCAGGGCCAGCACGTAGTCGTAGGTCCGGAAATCCCCCATGACGCCGACGCTGCGCGAATCCGTCAGCACGGCGAAGAACTGGTCGGCCCTGACCGAGGACCGCCCGATCTCCTCCCGCAGGATGGCGTCGGCCTCGCGCAGTATGGCCAGCTTTTCTTCGGTGACCTCGCCCAGGATCCGGATGGCGAGTCCCGGCCCCGGGAAGGGCTGGCGGTCCACCAGCTTGTCCGGCAGCCCCAACAGCCGCCCCAGCCGGCGCACCTCGTCCTTGAACAGGCCGGACAGCGGCTCGATCACGCCCTCGAAGCCCAGCTTTTCCGGCAGACCGCCCACGTTGTGGTGGCTCTTGATGACCGCGGACTTGTTTTTGCCGGATTCCACCACGTCGGGGTAGATGGTCCCCTGGGCCAGGAATTCCGGCCGGCCGTGGGCCCGGGCCTCGTCCTCGAAGGCGCGGGCGAACTCTTCGCCGATGAGCTTGCGCTTGCGCTCCGGATCGGTGACGCCGCGCAGCTTGTCCAGGAACCGCCGGGACGCGTCCACACAGACCAGATCCAGATCGCTGTCCGCAAAGGCCTCGCGGATGTCCCGGATCTCGTCCTTGCGCATGAACCCGTGGTCGATGCAGATGCAGGTCAGCCGCCCCGGGATCGCCCGAGACAGCAGGGCCGCGCAGACCGAACTGTCCACGCCGCCGGACAGCCCCAGCAGCACGCGCTTGTCCCCGACGCGCGCGCGGATCTCTTCGATCCGGGCGCGCATATAGTCGTCCACGGAATACCCCGTCTTCGCGCCGCAGACGCCGAACAGGAAGTTTTTGAGCATCTCCGTGCCGTGGTGCGAAAGCTCCACCTCCGGGTGGAACTGGACCCCGTACAGCCGGTCCGCTTCCCGCTCGAAGGCCGCGGCGGGACAGTGGGCCGTGCGCGCCGTGACGCGGGCCCCCTCGGGCAGCCGCGCCGCGCGGTCGGTGTGGCTCATCAGCACGGTCTGCCGCGGCTCGAGCCCCCGGAACAGCGCGCTCTCCGGGTCCGTCTCGGCCCGGATCCGCCCGTATTCGCTTTTGGGCGCGCGCTCCACCTCGCCGCCGGCGAGACGGCACAGCAGCTGCATCCCGTAACAGATGCCGAGGATCGGGATCCCCAGCTTCAGCACCGCGGGATCGCAGGTCGGCGCGTCCGGCGCGTTCACGCTGTTGGGGCCGCCGGTGAAGATGAGCCCCGCCGGCGCCTCCGCCGCGATCTCCGCGGCGGAGACCGTGTGCGGCAGGATCTCGGAATAGACGCCGCACTCGCGGACGCGGCGGGCGATCAGTTCTTTGTACTGGCCGCCGAAATCGAGGATGATGATCTTGGAATAGTCCATGTTCGCCCTGTCCTGCTCCTCGGGCCGGAGGGAGACCGCCCGAAAAAATTTGCTTTCATTATAGCACCGCGCCGGGCCGTCTGTCAACCGGCGGGAACGCGGACGGCCCGGTTTTGATTGACATCCGGGCTTTGGGATGGTATACTGGGAAGAGAACGATTCAGCTTTCAAAGGAGGACCTCTGCGGTATGAACATCCCCGCCTACCACAAATCTCTCGAGCATCTTCACGTCGGCGCCGAGGCGCCCCGCTCTTATTTCATCCCCGCCCCCACCCGGGCCGCGGCCGCCGGACCGCGGGACGCCGCCGCGACCCTGCTGAACCTGTGCGGCGAGTGGGACTTCCTCTGGTACGGCTCTTACGAGGACGTGGACCAGCATCTGTGCGAGGCCGGGCTGGACGGCGCGGCCCACGACCGGATCGCCGTTCCGTCCTGCTGGCAGAACTACGTCGACCGGGACTACGACCGCCCCCAGTACATCAACCAGGAATACCCCTTCCATTTCGACCCGCCGAACGTAGCGGACGAGAACCCCTGCGGCCTCTATGCCCGCCGTTTCCTGCTGCCCGAGGGCGAGCGGTTCTATCTGAACTTCGAGGGCGTCTCTTCGGCCTATTACGTCTGGCTCAACGGCAGCTTCGTCGGCTACAGCCAGGTCAGCCACTCCACCGGCGAGTTCGACGTGACCCCCTTCGTCCGCGGGGGCGAGAACCTGCTGACCGTCCTCGTCGTCAAATGGTGCGACGGGACGTATCTCGAGGACCAGGACTTCTTCCGCCTGTCCGGCATCTTCCGCGAGGTCTATCTGCTGGCCCGGCCGCAGGAGAACCTGCGCGACTTTTACGTTCGCCAGAGCGTGGCGCCGGACCTGTCCGAGGCCGGGCTCACCGTCGAGCTGGACCGCCGCGGGGCGTTCCCCGTCCGCTGGGAGCTGACCGCGCCGGACGGCGCGCACCTGGCCGGGGGCGAGACGGAGGACGAAAGCTTTTCGGTCCGGGTCCCCGCTCCGGTCCTCTGGAACGACGAGGCGCCCGCCCGCTATACTCTTTGGCTGGAGGCCAACGGCGAGCACATCTGCCAGCGGCTGGCCCTGCGGCGCATTGAGATCGTCAAGGGCGTGGTGCTGATCAACGGCAAAAAGGTCAAGCTGCGCGGCATCAACCGCCACGACAGCCACCCCACGCTGGGATACGCCACGCCGCCGGAGCACATGCTGCGCGATCTGGCCCTTTTGAAGCAGGCCAACTGCAACGCCATCCGCACCTCGCACTACCCCAACGACCCGCGCTTTGTGGAATGGTGCGAGGAATACGGCTTCATGCTGGTGGACGAGGCCGACCTCGAGACCCACGGCGCCGGGTTCGAATACCGGGGAGACGCCTATCAGGGCGCGTGGAACTTCGACCGGTGGTCCGGCGCCATGTCCGACAACCCGGACTGGGAGGCGTCCTACGTGGACCGCGCCGCCCGCCTGTTCGAGCGGGACAAGAACCGCGGCTGTGTGGTCATGTGGTCGCTGGGCAACGAGTCCGGCATCGGCAACAACCACCGGGCCATGCGCCGCTATATCAAGGACCGCATGCCCGACGCGCTGATCCACTATGAAAACGCCTATCTGGAATTCAAGCACAAGCCCCGCGGCGAGGCCTTCGACGACGTCTCCGACGTGGAGAGCCGCATGTACGCCTCGTACGACTATATCGAAAAATACTTCGGCGAGCACCTGTCCGACAAGCCCTTCTTCCTCTGCGAATACGTGGACTCCATGTCCACGGGCCACGTGTTCGAGCACTGGGAGCTGGTGGAAAAGTACGACGGGTTCTTCGGCGCCCACATCTGGGAGCTGACGGACCACGCCGTGGACATCGGCGGCGGCCGCTTCACCTACGGCGGGTATTACGATCCCGTCCCCCACGACGGCGTCTGCTGCGTGGACGGTCTGGTCCACCCGGACCGCCGCCCGCGGCCGGGCTATTACGACATGAAAAAGGTCTACCAGCCGTGGACGTCGGCCTATGCCGACGGCAAGGTCACGGTGACCAGCAAGCGGAAGTTCGTCCCGCTGGACGACCTCGCCCTGCGCTGGACGCTGGAGTGCGACGGGCGCGTCGAGGCCCAGGGCCTCGAGCCGCTGGACGTCGCCCCGGGCGAGAGCCGCGTCTATGCGCTGTTCGATCCCGCCGCCGCCCACGGCGACGCGTTCCTGACCCTGTCCTTCGTGACCCGGACCGCCTCGCCGCTGGTCCCCGCCGGCTTTGAGCTGGGCTTCGACCAGTTCCGCCTCAAGACCGCGCCGCTGCCCGTGATCCTCAGCGGCCGCGCCGACCCGGTCATGACCGAAGACGAGCGCACGGTCCGCGTCTTCTCCGGCGACACGGTGTACACCTACGACAAGGCCTA
This sequence comes from Clostridiales bacterium, assembly GCA_016285815.1. Lineage (GTDB taxonomy): Bacteria > Bacillota > Clostridia > Oscillospirales > QAMX01 > SIG499. Next base: position 7,402 of record JAEERN010000021.1, on the reverse strand, counting down.
CGGGCGGCTCTGCTCCATCGTCTCCGGCGGGAAAGAGATGCTGGCCTCGCCCGTCTCGCTCAACGTCTGGCACCCGCGCACCCTCTCCGACCAGCGGCCCTTCTGGACCACCCACCTGCGCCTGAACGCGGCCTACCAGAAGACCTTCTCCGTCTCGACGGACTTCACCGAGACCGGCGCCCTCCGCATCTCCGCCGAGATCGGCTTCGGCGCTCCCTCCGCGCCGACGCTGCTGCGCGGCACGGCCTGCTGGGACTTCCTGCCCTGCGGCGCGGCGGACTTCTCCTTCCGCGGGACCTGGCGCGACGTGGTGCCCCGCCTGCCCAAGGCGGGCCTGACCTTCCGGATGCCCGCCGGGAACGAGTTCGTGGAATACTACGGCCACGGCCCCTTCGAGGCCTATGTGGACCGGGATCGCTCCTCCAAGGTGGGGCGGTACGTCTCCACCGTCACCGACCAGTGGGAGCACTACGTCATGCCGCAGGAGTGCTCGTCCCACTACGGCACGCTGTGGGCCACGGTGGCCGACGAGACGGGCCACGGCCTGCTCTTCGCCCCGCGGGGCGAAAACGGCCGTCTCTGCTTCAAGGCGATCCACTTCGACGACAAACAGATCGAGACCACCCCCTGCGACTGGCAGCTGACGCCGCTGGCCGAGACGGTGGTCAGCCTGGACTACCGCTATACCGCGCTCGCCCCGGACGGCCGCCGCGCGGCCCGGGATCCGGAGCATCTGCTGGACGAGAAGACCCTCTCCTTCGGCTTCCGCATCCTGCCGGTGCGCACCGGCGCCGTCGACCCGTTCAAGGCGGCCCGCGCCCTGTGACGGAGTATCGCCGGGGCCGCCCTGAAGAGGCGGAGCGGATCGTCGCCGCTGTCAACCGTTCCTTCACCGAAGAGACCGACGAAAACGGCAAGCTCGTCTGCAACCAGGCTTTCATGCAGCAGATCATGTCCAAGGGCTACGGCAGGCCCGACTTTCCTCTGCACCACTTCGTGGCGGTCGAGGACGGCGAGATCGCCGCGGCGGTCTGGGCGTACCCCCAGACCATGGTCCTCGGCGGCCGCCGCTTTCCCGTGTTCGGCATCGGCTCGGTCTGCGTCGTGCCGGAATACCGGCACAAAGGGCATATGCGCCGTCTGATGGCGGACGCCGCGGCGGCCATGCAGGAGGCCGGGGCGGTGTTCGCCGTGCTGGACGGCCAGCGTCAGCGCTACGGCTATTTCGGCTATGGGCTGGCCGGCCTCGGCATGACCTATGAGGTCAACCGCCACAATTTCCGCCACAACCCCCAGCTGGATCCTCACCGCTTCACGCTGCGGCCCGCGGAGGAGGGCGACGTCGACGCTATGCTGCCCCTCTGGGACCGGCGCCCCATGCGCATGGAGCGGCCCAGAGAGGACTTTCTGGCCATCCTGTCCACCTGGCGCAGCCGGCCGCGGATCCTGGAAGAGCGGGGGCGTTTCGCGGGCTATCTGATCCTGAGCGCCGAGAACCGCTCCGTCAGCGAGATCGTCACCGAGGACCCCGCCGCCGCCGCGGAGGCTGTCGCCGCCGCGGTGGAAGCCAACCCGGATCGGGACTGGATGACCGTCTATTCCGTGCCGCCCGTCGAGGCCGCCCAGAACGCCTCGCTGGCCGCCGTGGCCGAGCGGTTCGCGCCGGACGTGGACAACCTGTTCCGGATCTTCGCCTTCGAGCCGCTGCTGGCCGGCAGCATGGCCGCCGCCGCGGCGACCCGCGGGCTGGCGGACGGCGAGCTGACCCTGGGGATCCCCGAAACGGGCGAGACCCTGCGTCTGCTCGTGCGGGACGGCGAGCCCTCGGTGGAACGCTTCGACGGCCTCCCCTCTCTGACCCTGTCCGCCGTCGACGCGACGGAGCGTCTGTTCGGCCTTCGCGGCTGGCTCGAGCCGGCCGGCCTTCCCGCCGGGTGGTTCCCGCTGCCGCTGCACGTCCCCTCCGCGGACCGGGTGTGAGCCCGTCCGCAGGACTTTCTTTCCGGTGAAAAAGCCGCGCGCCGCGCGGGGAACGGAGCCCTCTCCCGTGAAAAAGCTTTTGCCCCCTCTGCTGCTGTTCTCGGTCTTCGAGGCGGTGGCCCTCGTCCTGTGGCTGACCACGGGCAACCTCTTTTACCTGTTCAACTTCAGCTACATCGGCCTCTCGCTGGCGCTGGCGGTCTTCCTGTTCGCCCGGGGCTCCCGCTGGGCCCGGCACGTGTCCCAGCTTCTGGTCGGCGCGTATATGCTGGTCTATCTGGGGATCCTCCGCGGCGAGAACATGCAGCTCGAGGGCTTTTGGTACTATCTCTTCCGCGGCGTCTTCGAGGCCGCCGTGATCCACTACGCCGTGGCCAAGCTGGCCGGACCGCTGCTGTTCGGCCGGGGCTGGTGCGGCTATGCCTGCTGGACGGCCATGGTGCTGGACTTTTTGCCCTTCCGCACCTCGCCGGGCCGCCGTCCGCGCCTGAGCTGGATCCGGGTCGTCCTGTTCGCCGCGTCGCTGGCGCTGGTGGGCGGATTGTTCGCCTTCGGCGCCGCCACGGACCGCACGATGCTGATCCTGTTCGCCGCGGGGAACGCGCTGTACTACGCCGCCGGGATCGCGCTGGCGCTGATCCTGCGCGACAACCGCGCCTTTTGCAAATACCTCTGCCCCGTGGCCGTGTTTTTGAAGCCAGCCAGCTATTTCTCACTGATGCGCGCCCGGGTGGACGAGACCAAGTGCGTCGGCTGCGGCAGGTGCGAGCGGGCCTGTCCCATGGACGTGGCCCTGCGGGACCCCTCCCGCCGCCGCGTCAACGGCACCGAGTGCATCCTCTGCGGCGAGTGCGTGCGCGCCTGTCCCACAAAGGCCGTCCGCCTGTGACGCGTGCGCCGGAGCAGCAAAAAAAGCGCCCCTCACCCCGCGGGGAAGGGGCGCTTTTTCGCCCGTTTCTTCAGTCGCCGAAGCGGAAGGAGTAGACGTCCGCGTCCCGCATCCGGATCTCCATGACGACCTCGCGCCCGGCGAACGCCGCCGGCGTTTTGCCGGAAAAGCCGACCCGCCGGTCCACCGTATCGCCGAAGACCTCGTCGCTGACCGCCTCTTCCCCGCCGCAGCGCAGGGTAACCGTCAGCCAGCCCCGGGCCGCCGTGGCGAAATTGAGGTACAGCCGGCTCCCCTCGTACCGGAACGGCTTGGTGACGATCTTCCGCTCGGCCCCGCCTGCGTGCAGCGAAACGAACCCGTCCAGCCGCAGGGCGTACCGCTGAAGGTGGGCCGGAAAAGCCGAGAAGTGGTTGTCGGTGAGATACATCGAGAGCTCGTTCGGCGCGCCGGGCACCGGCGACGGGGTCTCGACCAGCCCCCGGGCGGGGTAACAGTCGCCGTACACCCAATTGCGGCCGTTCTCCGGACCGGGCCGCAGAAAGGCCTCGTCGAACCGGTGGAAGCGCCGCCCGTCCCGGGAGCACATGAAGAGACAGTCCGTGACCGTCAGACCGTAGCGCTGGCTCAGCGTCATGCGCAGCCGGCGCGCCTCCCGGCCGCCCAGCTCTTCAAAGCTGCTGTTCCAACCGCTCCGCTCGACGTAGCGCGTCGGGAACCCGATCAGCAGATGCGGCGCGCGGCAGTACGGCGAGACCACGTTGGTGTACAGGGGAACGTCCTCGGCCCCCTCGAAATCCAGCAGGACGGGCTCGGTCCACGTCCTGAAATCTTTGGATTCGAGATAGCGGATGTCCCGGATGTTGACCTTTTCGTTGAGCGCCCGCTTCCCGTACTCGATGCGTTCGGTGTCGCGGACCGATCCGTCCTCCAGCGCGTCGTGGAATCCCCGGATATAGCCGCGGTAAAGGCCGGCCTGCTCGTCCCAAAAGACCACGTTCAGCGTGTCGAAGACGCCCTGTTCGGTGATGACCGGCCCCAGCCGGAAGCGGATGCCGTCCGCGCTGAAATACGCGCACAGCACTGGCGGCCGGCCGGTGTGCTCGCAGTAGGCGGCGACGCCCTTGTACCGCTCGTCCGCCGGACAGCCGGGGGCGTCGTCCCGGAAGACCATGAAGTTGTCGAAATAGTTTTTGTCCTCCCGCCCCAGCAGGATGTTGTTGTCCCGGCTGCCGTCAAACTCGCAGAGCCCCAGCGACGGCTTGGTCCACGAAAGCCCGTCCGGGCTTTCGGCGTAACAGACGACGATCTTGCCCGGCTGGGGCTCGTCCGGCGCCCCGGTGGGACACTGCCATCCCAGATAGTACATCCGGTACGTCCCCTCCGGGTGCGCGCCGTCCACGCCGGGCCACGTCTCGTCGAAAAACAGGTTGTGATAGTCGCAGCCGCTGCCCTCCCACGGAGCGTCGTGCGTCAGGACCGTCTCCCGAAGCACCGGCTCGTGCAGGCGGAACTCCGCCGTCGTTTCGTCCTCACAGAGCAGCTCGCCGTCAAAAAAGCACTCTCTGCGTCTTCCGATCTCCCACGCCATCTTTCCTGCCCCTTTCGAAGGGACGGCCCGGCGCCGCCGGACCGTCTTTTTCCCCATTATACCATATCGGCCCGATTTGTAAAGCCCTTTTTTGCCGCGCGCCGCCGGGCGCGGGCGTTGACCGCCTGGGCGTTTTTGTGGTATAATAGGGGCGTTCGCCGCCCGGATGCGGGCGCGGCAAAACGCTCTTTCAAAGGACGCGCCTCCATGAACCGAAACCTCAACATGACCGAGGGCCGGCCGGTCCGGCTTCTTCTGGTCTTCGCGCTGCCGCTCATGTTCGGCAACGTCTTTCAACAGCTCTACACCGTGGTGGACACCGCCATCGTGGGCCGCGGCGTCAGTCTGGACGCGCTGGCCGCCGTCGGGGCGGTGGACTGGCTCTGCTGGCTGATCCTCGGGCTGGCGCTGGGCTTTTCCCAGGGGTTCGCCGTCAAGATGTCCCAGGACTTCGGCGCCGACGACCGGGAGGGCCTTCGGCGCACCATCGGCGCCTCGGCCCGGCTGTCCGTGATCATCGCCGTGGTCACCGTGGCGGCCAGCGAGGCCGCCCTGCCGCTGTTCCTGCGGCTGCTGCGCGTCCGGCCCGAGCTGGCGGGCATGTCCGAGCTGTACCTGCGCATCCTCTTCGCCGGGACCCCCATCGTGCTGTTCTACAACTTCTGCGCCTCGGTCCTGCGGGCCGTCGGCAACAGCCGCACGCCGCTGATCGCCATGATCATCGCCTCGGTCACCAACATCGGGCTGGATCTGCTGACCGTCTTCGTCTTCGGCTGGGGCATCGCCGGGGCCGCCGGGGCCACGCTGGCGGCGCAGGCGCTGTCCGGCGTCATCTGCGCGGTCAGCATCGCCCGCACGCCGGAGCTTCGCTTCGGCCGCGAGCACCTGCGGCGGGACCGCGCCCTGACGCGCCGCCTGCTGGCGCTGGGACTGCCCGTGGCCCTTCAGAACACCGTCATCTCCGTGGGCGGCGTCGTGGTCCAGACCATCGTCAACGGCTACGACGTGGCCTTTATCGCCGGGTTCACGGCCACCAACAAGCTCTACGGCCTGTTGGAGATCGCCGCCCTGTCCTACGGCTATGCCGTCACCACCTATGTGGGCCAGAACTTCGGCGCGCGGCGGGCCGACCGCGTGCGCGCGGGGATGCGGGCCGGCGTGCTGCTCTCGCTGGTCACCGCCGCGGTCATCGCCGGGGCCATGATCCTCTGGGGCCGCCAGGCCACCATGCTGTTCCTCTCCTCCGAGGACCCGGCCGTCGAGCTGGCCGCGGGCCGGACCGCCTATCGTTATCTGGTCATCATGAGCGCGGCCCTGCCGGTGCTGTATCTGCTCTATCTCTACCGCGCCGCCCTGCAGGGCATGGGCGACACGGTGATCCCCATGGTGTCCGGCATTGTCGAGTTCGTCATGCGCGTGGGCGTGGCCGTGATCGTCTTCTTCACGGGCCACCGGAACAACATCTTTTTCTCCGAGGTCACCGCGTGGATCGGCGCGGCGCTGCTGCTGGGGATCGCGTATTACGTCTCGGCGGCCCGGCTGGCCCGCCGGCCGGAGTTCCGTCCGCCCGCCGCGCCGGGCGAAATCTGACAAGACCCCCGAAAAAACGCGCTTTTCTATTGACACCGCCCCCGCCGGAACGTATAATGGTAGGGAGCGGGGCGCGGGGACGCCGCGGCCCCGTCCGGGAAAAAGCTTTTGTCGCCGCCCCTTTCCGAAAGCGCGCGGCGGAGAAAGGAATCGTGTTATGAAAAAGAGAGCTGCCGTCATCGGCTACGGCGGGATGGGCGCCGGGTTCCATTGTCAGCACATTTCCAACAGCGACGTCTGCGAGCTGGCCGGCATCTACGACATCGACCCGGCCAAGCGGGCGCTGGCCGCCTCGCGCGGGGTCAAGGTCTACGACTCGCGGGAGGCGCTTTTGGCGGATCCGACCATCGACATGGTCACCGTCGCCACCCCCAACGACGTGCACGAGGAGATCGCCGTCGCCGCCCTGAAGGCCGGTAAGCACGTCATCTCGGAAAAGCCGGTCACCCTGTCCATGGAGAGCCTCGAGCGCATGATCGCCGCGGCCAACGCGGCCGGCCGGATCTTCTCGGTCCACCAGAACCGCCGGTTCGACGTGGACGCGCTGGCCATGAAACAGCTTCACGACTCCGGTGAGATCGGAGAGGTCATCGATCTGGAATCCCGCATCCACGGCAGCCGGGGCATCCCCTCGGACTGGCGCGGCATGAAGGAGTACGGCGGCGGCATGCTCTACGACTGGGGCGTCCACATCATCGATCAGGCCTGCATGATCCTGGGGTATGACGTGAAGTCCGTCCGCTGCTCCTTCGACCACATCACCAACCAGGAGGTGGACGACGGGTTCCGCCTCTGGATCGAATACGCCTCCGGCCAGAAGGCCTATCTGGAGGTCGGCACCTATAACTTCATCGCCATGCCGCGGTTCTATATGCGCGCGACCAAGGGCTCGGCCATCATCACCGATTGGCGCGTCCCGGCCCACGTGGTCAAGTGCAAGGCGTGGCACGAGTCGGACGTGCTGCCCGTGGTCAACGCCAGCGGCCTCACCAAGACCATGGCCCCCCGCGACAGCGTCACCGTGGACGAGTACGATCTGCCCCGCCCCGTCTCGGACGTCCACGACTATTACCGCAACTTCGTCCGCGCCATGGACGGGCTGGAGGAACAGATGGTCACCCACGACCAGATGCGCTGTGTGCTGCGCATCATCCTGTCCGCCTTCCGCTCCGCCGAGACCGGCGAAGCCGTCGTCTGGTAATCCCGTTTTCCGCAGACAAACACCCCGCGCAGGGATCTTTCCCCGCGCGGGGCGCGTCGTTTTTTCGCCCGGACGCTCACCGCGCGAAGCTCACCCGCGGCGCGGCGGCCCGCTCCAGCGCCGCGACGGTCTGCGCCGCCTCGCGTCCGGC
>JAEERN010000112.1 GCA_016285815.1 Clostridiales bacterium | reverse complement strand
GCCGTCGCCCCGGTCGTCGCTTCCGCCGTCGCCCCGGTCGTCGCTTCCGCCGTCGCCCCGGTCGTCTGCTCCGGCCGCAGAGCCTCGTTCTCCTTCTTCAGGATCCGTCCGCTGGACGCTTCGACGGTATACTCGTACCGGGCGCCGCCCGACAGGAAGGCGACCTCGTAAACAAAGGATCCCCTTTTCCACGCGTACTCTGTCCGCAGCCACTCGGCGTCCTCCGGCGGGATCCCCGCATCGGCGCAGACAAAGATCCGCGCGGCTTTCTCCCCGATGGCGCGGCTGCGGATCACCTGTCCCGCCGCGTACACGCCGCCGACCCCCAAAACCAGAACTCCGGCCAGGGCCGCGGCGATCAGCCACTTTTTTTTCATTTCAAGTCCCCTCCTCCGAAAAAACCTTCGCTCCCGACGTCCCTCACAGGATAGCACGGCAAGGTTAAGCAGATGTTAAAGCCCAACGCTTTCGGGCAAAAAGACCCGAAAGGTGCTGCCGGTCCCCGGTTCGCTCTCCAGCTCGACCCGCCCTCCGTGCAGTTCGGCGATCCGCCGGACCATGGAAAGCCCCAGACCTGTTCCAGGCACCGACCGGGAAGCGTCGCTGCGGTAAAAGCGGTCGAAAACCTTTTCTCTCTCCTCTTCGGCGATGCCGATCCCGTCGTCCGCCACGGCCAGCACGGCATCGCGCCCGGTTCGGGTCAGCGTGACCTCGATCCGCCCGTTTTCTTTCCCATAGCGATAGGCGTTCCCGATCAGGTTCTGCATCAGCCGCATCAGCAGCATCCGGTTCCCGCGCACCGCCACGCCTGCCTCGATCCGCGCAGAAAGCGTGATTCCACGGTCCCCGATCAGCGCCATCTGCTCCGCCGTTTCGGCAGCCAGAGCCGACAGATCCAGCGGCTCCATGGGATAGCGGTCGGTCTGCCGGTCCATGCGGGTATATTCCAGCATATCCCCGATGAGATCGCTCATGCGCCGGCCCTGCTTCCGCACCACACGCAGCGCCTCGACGTATTCCTCCGGTGTGCGCTCCCGCTCCAGCGTATATTCGCTCTGCGCCAGCAGGACGGCCGTCGGCGTCCGCAGCTCGTGGGAGGCATCGGCTGTGAACTGCCGCTCCGCCTCGAAGGACTGCTCCAGCCGGTCCAGCATCGCGTTAAAGGCCCGCGCCAGCCGCCCCGCCTCGTCGTTGTTCCGGCCGGCGTCGATGCGCTGTTTCAGATCGTCGCCCCGGGAGATCCCCGCCGCGGCGCGCTCGATCCGGCTCAGCGGCGCCAGCATCCGGTCCGACAGGATCCAGCCGGACAGAACCCCGAGCGCCGCCAACACCGGCAGCAGCAGCAGCGAAAGGCGGGTGATCTCCCTCAGCTGCACCTCGCTTCCGGTTTCCGGCACTGCGCCCCGGATCCAGAGGGGCTCGTCCGTTCCCGTGTCCAGCGCAAGCTTCCGGTCGTACAGCTCGTACCGGGTGCCCCGGACGGTCAGGCTCCAGAGCTTCGACTCGGTAAAGGGGACGGCGGCTGTCTGAAAGGACAGGGGGTTTTCCCCGTACAGCATCGTTCCGTCCGACGTGTACAGCGCCGTGTACACGTCGTTCACCACGTCCATGAAATCAGTGTCGATCAGAAGGACCCCGTCCCCCCAGCGGATGCTGATGCCCGCCCCGGCGTACCCGCCCGCCTCCGCGTATCGGATCTTGTTCACGTTCTCTTCCACCGCGCCCATGAGAAACCCGCGGATGGCGCCGCGCAGAACCGTTTGGCTGGCTCCCCGGACCGCCAGAAAGGTGACCCCCGTCACAAGGGCCAGGATCAGAGAAAACCACGCCGCCAGTTTGAACCGGATGCTTCTGTTTTTCATGGCTTCTGCTCCGTTTCCTTCCACTGCAGCACATATCCGCTTCCGCGGACCGTGCGGATCAGCTTGTTCCCGTATCCCTCGTCGATCTTTTTGCGCAGATAGCTGATGTAGACGTCCACCACGTTGGTCCCGCCCTCATAGTCAAAGTTCCAGACGTGGTCCTCGATCGTTTCCCGGGACAGGACCACGTTTTTGTTGATCAGAAGATACGTCAGCAGCGCGTACTCCCGTGCGGACAGCTTGATCTCCCTGCCGCCCCGGCATACCGTGTGAGACGCCAGATCCACCGACAGGTCCCCGGCCGTCAGAACGCTGGTCCGCGCGCCAAAGGGATGCCGGACCAGCGCGCGGACCCGGGCCAGCAGTTCGGCCATGGAAAAGGGCTTGACCAGATAGTCCTCCGCCCCCAGATCCAGGCCCCGAACGCGATCCGCCACCGCGTCCCGGGCCGTCAGGAACAGGACCGGCGCCCCGATCCCCCGCCCGCGCATGCGGCGCAGCACCTCGAACCCGTCGATCCGCGGCATCATCACGTCCAGGATCACGCCGTCATATTCCGCCGCCGCCATGAGCTCCAGCGCCTCGGCGCCGTCGTACGCACAGTCGACGCCATATCCCTCTTCCGTCAGTTTTCGGGCCAGGATCCGGCTCAGGTCCCTCTCGTCCTCCGCCAGAAGCAGTCTCACGGTCCGTTCCTCCTTTCCGTCTTCTCTTTTTCAGCATATCACGGTAAAATTAGAACGGGATTAGGGCGCCCGGCCGAAAACGTCCGCCCCCCAGTCTATTATAGCACACCGCTCTCCGGCGGGTCAATCTCGCCCCGCCTGCGGGAAAAACGCCGCGGCGCTTGCGCGCGGCGCAAAAGTGTATTATAATATCTTTCAGTACAGTTTGGCGGAAACCGGAGATACGACATGCTGGGAACCATCACCCGCGAACAGATGACCGAAGGGCCTCTGCTCAAAAAACTTTTGCTTTACACGCTGCCGATCATGGCCACGGGTCTGCTCCAGCTGCTGTTCAACGCGGCGGACCTGATCGTCGTCGGGCGGTATTCCAGCAGCCTCTCGCTGGCCGCCGTGGGCTCCACCGGCGCACTGATCAACCTGATCGTCACGCTGTTCATCGGCCTGTCGGCCGGCACCAGCGTCGCCGTGGCCCAGCGCGTCGGCGCGGGGGACGACGAAGGGCTGACCCGGACGGTCCACACCTCCATCGCCACGGCGCTGGCCGGCGGCCTCATCGTCTTTTTCATCGGCTTTTTCGGCTCGCGGACCTTCCTCTCCTGGATGGGAACGCCGGACACCGTCATCGACCTGGCCGTGCTGTACATGAAGATCTATTTCATCGGCATCCCGGCCAACCTGCTCTACAACTTCGCCGGCGCGGTGCTGCGCGCCTCGGGCGACACCAAATGGCCGCTGATCATCCTGACGGCTGCCGGCGTCCTCAACGTGGGGCTGAACCTGCTCTTCGTCATCGGGCTGGGGATGAGCGTGGACGGCGTCGCACTGGCCACGGTGATCTCCCAGGCGGCCAGCGCCCTGGCCGTCATGATCCTGCTCTGCACCACCCGCCGGAACATCCGCTTCCGCTTTTCCCGGCTCCGCTTCCACGGGCCCGAACTGGCCGAGATCCTGCGGATCGGCATCCCCGCCGGGATCCAGGGCGCCATGTTCTCCATCTCCAACGTCATCATCCAGAAGTCGGTCAACTCCTTCGGCGACGATTTCATGTCCGGCAACTCGGCCGCGGGCAATATCGAGGGCTTCGTCTACGTCGCCATGAACGCGTTCCACCAGACCTCGCTCACCTTTACGGGCCAGAACGTCGGCGCGCGCAAGCCGGAGCGGATCAACCGGGTCCTGCTGCTGTGCGAGGGCTACGTCTTCGTCTTCGGCTTCGGGCTGGGCATGCTGGCCTATCTGCTGCGCGAGCCGCTGCTGGGCATCTATCTGCCGGACGCGCCCCAGTCGGTCCAGGACGGGATGCAGCGCATGCGCGTCATCGCGACGACCTACTTCACCTGCGGCGCCATGGACGTGATGAACGGCTCTCTGCGCGGTATGGGCTCGTCGTTCTTTCCCATGCTGATCACCGTCGTCACCGTCTGCGGCATGCGGATCGTCTGGATCTACACCGTCTTCGCCCAGGTCGGAACGCCCTTTTCGCTGTACGTGTCCTACCCCATCTCGTGGATCCTCTGTCTGGCAACGCAGGTCGTCTATTACATCTTCGCCAAGCGCTCGCTGGACCGGCATCTGGCCGGCGGGTTCTGAAACGCAAAAAACGGCGCGGGACGGTCAGCCGTCCCGCGCTGTTTTCGCGCTTTTTTCAGAAGGTCTGCCGCCGCCGCAGCGGCCGGGGACGGCGTTGTGCCGCCGCCGCGTGGATCGCCGCCTCATAGTTCCGATAGGCCTCCCGGAATTCCCGGTTCACGAAACCGAACCGCTCCGTGAACTCGTGAACGTCCGCCCGGTCGAGGATCTCCATACACTCTCTGTCCCGGAAGTCCCGCCCCATGCAGCCGTTCAGCAGCCGCCGCAGCACGACGGCGAACACCAGATCCTGCAGCAGCTCCGGATGCTTCAGCACGGAGACCATCAGGATCTCCGCGCCCAGGAACGTCGGCACGTAGACGTAGGCCACCCGCGCGCCGGACGGCATCGTGCCCGGCTCGCCCAGCGCCAGGAACAGCAGATCGCCGAACCCCCAGGCGCGGCCCGCCAGCTCTTTGGCATACGAAACGACCTCGTCCGGCCGGCATCGGTCCTGCCGGATCAGCATCAGGTCGTACCGCAGCTTTTGGACGGCGTTTTCCCACTCGTCAAAATTGACCTCCTCATCCGTCTTCGGCCCGTAAAACGTACAGCGCATCGCCCTTCTCCCCTTTCTTCCGGAGCTTCGCTTCCGTATCCTGTCCTGATGATATCACAACTTCTGTCCCATAAACAGGACAAACGGCCGGAGCCGTGCTGCCGCACGGCTCCGGCCGTCTGCTTCCGACAAAACTCTGTCAATCCAGGGGCGGCATCTCCGACGGGGCCGCCGGTTCCACGACGACCGTGTTCACGAAGGCGCCCATCTTGAGGTGCGCCTTG
>JAEERN010000111.1 GCA_016285815.1 Clostridiales bacterium | reverse complement strand
CTGGGCGGCATCGCCAAGGGCTACGCCGCGGACCGGATGTTCGCGCTGGCCGAAAAACAGGGCCTCGCCTCGGCCTGCGTCACGCTGGGCGGCATGGTGGCGGCCGTGGGCGCCCGGCCGGACGGGAGTCCCTGGCGCATCGGCGTCACCGCGCCGGAGGGGGACGGTCTGGCGGCGGTGCTGGCCGTGCGGGACGTCTGTCTCTCCACCTCCGGCGGCTATCAGCGCTGCTTCGAAGAGAACGGCCGCCTCTGGCACCACATTCTCGACCCCCGGACGGGCTATCCGGCCGAGTCCGGCCTGAAGAGCGTCACCGTCGTCGACCGGGACGGCACCCGGGCCGACGCGCTGAGCACGGCGCTGTTCGTCATGGGCCGCGGCCGGGCCGAGGCCTTCTGCGCGGCGAACGGCGTGTGCGCGCTGCTGATCACCGACGAAAACGAGCTGGTCCCGCTGGGCGGGGCCGAAGCCCTGATCGTCCGCACCGGTCCGGCCTATCCCCTCGCCTCCGCCCCAGCCGGGGGCTGAACGGTCCGCCCGGCGCGCTGCCGGGCCGTCCCTTCTCCCGTCTTCCCGCCGCGGGACGCTTTCTCTCCGAAAGCGTCCCGCGGTCTTTCATGTCTCCGGCCTCGCCTGCATACCGATCAAAAAAAGGGGGGCCCGCCCTGGCGCGGGCCTCTCCGGGCCCGCGGCTTTTTGGGGCGCGCGGCGGGCACACTGTCCGTTTTATCGTACACATGTTCTGGTACAATGGTCCTGCAAACGAGATCAAGGGGGATTCCACTTATGACTATGACCAGAAAACTTTGGAACATCGGACTGGGCGCGCTGTTCGCCCTGCTGCTCTCTTCCGCCGCGCTGGGGATGACCGCCTGCCGCTCCGCCGCCGCCGAGGCCACGCCGGAGCACGCGGTGGCCGCCGCGGTCAACGCCGTCCGCAGCTTCGACTGCGGCGCCATGGCCGACCTGTGGGGCGGCGCCATGGCCGCCGACCCGGCGGACGCGCTGGCCAAAAGGATCTGCGCCGGCGTCGCTTACGAGATCGTCTCCGCGGAGACCGACGGGGACGAGGCGCAGGTGACGGTCATCCTCTCCAACACCGACATGGGCGCCGTCACCACGGATCTGATGGCGGCCCTGGCCCCGCGCCTCGCGTCGTCCTCGGCCCGCGGCCTCAGCGACGACGAGCTGTCCGCCCTCTCCGACCGCCAGCTGCGCGAGCTGCTGCTGCGCGAGGGGAACGACCGCGTACGGCGCCAGGTCTGTCTCTCCCTGCGGCGGGAGGACGGGCGCTGGGTCCTCTGCGGCGACAACGCCGCGGCGGTGCGCGCCATGCTGGGCGGCCTGTCCTCGCTGGACTCCGTCCGCGGCCGTCTGGGCGAACAGCTGGCCGCCCTGCGCGCAGACCTGAGAAGCGCGAACTGACCGCCGGGAAAACGCCCGCGCCCGGCCGGACGCGGGCGAGAGCGGGGGAAAAACGGGGGAAACCGCCGGAGATCCGGCGGTTTCCCCCGTTTTTCCCCTTCGGGCGAGCCTTTGCGAAAGAGGCCTCTTTCACCAAAAAAGACCGGCCGTTTTTGTTCACTCTATACAAAAATCGCATAGTTATGCGAAACCCTGTTGCTTTCCCCGCGGCGCTGTGCTACAATGATACTTGCATCGCCCGGCGCGCCGCGCCGCATTTCCGGGAGAACCGAAATGATCGACAAAGAAAAATACCCCCGGCTGTCCCGCCCGGACGTCGGCCGGGAAATGAAACAATACAGCCGTTCCGAGCTGAAGGCGCTCTGCGCGGAGATCCGCGCGTTCCTGATCGAATCCCTCTCCGCCAGCGGCGGCCATCTGGCCTCGAACCTCGGCGTGATCGAGCTGACCGTGGCGCTGGAATACTGCTTCGACCCCCTGCGGGACCGTCTGGTCTTCGACGTCGGGCACCAGTGTTACCCCCACAAGCTGCTGACCGGCCGCGCGGCCGGCTTTTCCCGTCTGCGGAAAAAAGGCGGGCTCAGCGGCTTCCCCCGGCCCTCGGAGAGCCCGGCGGACGCCTTTGTGGCCGGCCACGGGTCCACGTCGCTCTCCGTGGCGGCGGGACTGGCCCGGGCCAACCGCCTGTCCGGCGGCGACCCCGGCCGCCGCTTCATCGCCCTGATCGGAGACGGCGCCATGTCCGGCGGCATGGTCTCCGAGGCGCTGAACGACGCCGGCGCGGCCAAGCTGCCGCTGATCGTAGTGCTGAACGACAACGGCATGTCCATCAGCCGCACCGTCGGCGCCCTGTCCGCCATGCTGACGCGCATGCGCGTCAACCCCGAATACCGGAACGCCAAAAAGGTCTATCACTCCCTGATGGACACGCTTCCCAACTCCGGCGCGCTGGACAGCCTGCTCAAGCGCGTCAAGAACAATATCAAATACACGCTGATTCCCGCCTCGTTCTTCGAGGGGCTCGGCTTTCAGTACATCGGCCCCGTGGACGGTCACGATCTGGACGGACTGATCTGGCTGTTCGAGGCGCTGAAGACCTATGACCGGCCCGTGGTGGTCCACACCGTGACCCAAAAGGGCCGGGGCTGGTCCGTCACCGAGCGCAGCCCCGAGCGGTTCCACGCCGTCGAGGGCTATCGCCCGGACACGGGCGAATTCCTCCCCTCCCGCGGGGAGAGCCTGAGCTCGGTGTTCGGCGCCCACCTTACCGAGATGGCCGGCCGCCACCGGGAGATCGTCGCCGTCACCGCGGCCATGGGCCGCGGCTCCGGTCTGGTCTCCTTTGCCCGGCGGTACGCCAACCGCTATTTTGACGTCGGCATCGCCGAGGAGCACGCCGTCACCATGGCCGCCGGCATGGCCGCGGGGGGGCTGCGCCCCTTCTGCGCCATCTATTCCACCTTTTTACAGCGCTCGTTCGACCAGATCCTGCACGACGTCGGCATCATGGGCCTTCCCGTGGTGTTCTGCGTCGACCGGGCGGGGTTCGTCGCCGGAGACGGCGAGACGCACCAGGGGCTCTACGACGTGGGCATGCTCTCGCTGGTGCCCGGCATGCGGATCTACTGTCCGGCCAACGCCGCCGAGCTGAAGACGACGCTGGACCGGGTCTACGCCGACCCGTCCGGCCCCGCCGCCATCCGGTATCCCCGGGGCGCGGGCGCGCGCTTCGACCGGGACACCGCCGCGGAGGACGCCGTCGTCCTCGCCCGCGGCGAGGACATGACGCTGGTCACCTTCGGCCGTCTGACCGACAACGCGCTGGCCGCGGCCGAGCTGTTGGCCGGGCGCGGGATCCGCGCCGGCGTGATCAAGCTGAACCGCATCTTTCCCGCGCCGGCGGACCTCGTTGACCGCGGCTCCGCCGGGCCGATCCTGGTGTGTGAAGAGCTGGCCCCGTCCGGCAGCACCGCCCAGCGGCTGGCCGCCGCCCTGCCGCACCGGCAGGTCTACGGTCTGAACGCCGGCGACCGCTTCCTGCCCCAGGACACCGCCGAGGGGCTGATCGCGGCCTGCGGTCTCGACGCCGAGGGCATGGCCCGCCGGGCCGGAGAGCTCTGCCGTGGAAACTGAACGGCTGGACGTTCTGCTCTGCCGCCGGGGCCTGTTCCCCAGCCGCACCCGGGCG
>JAEERN010000110.1 GCA_016285815.1 Clostridiales bacterium | reverse complement strand
GGGGCGGGGGCCGCTTCCGCATCGGCCGGAGCGTCGGGCGCGTCGGCCGGCGGCGCGGCGACGCCGAAGACGCCGTCGTAGAACTCCTTGCCTTTTTCGGCGCCGTCCGGGGCGTTCATCAGCTCTCCGATGAGCCGGACGGTGTTGCCGCTGCCCAGCTCCACGTCGCCGCTGTCGGCGGGCGCTTCGGGAGCGGGATCGTCGCTGTCGTCGTCCAGCTCAAGGTATTCCCGGACGCTGCCGAGGCGGACGCCGCGGCGGCGCAGCAGGCGCTGGGCCACGAGGATCAGGATGAACAGCGTCAGGGCCGCGGCGGAGATGATGCAGGCGAAGACGAAATAGTCCGGCAGGAACTGCAGCACCACTTCGTGCTGTCCGGCGGGAAGCTTCAGGCCGACCAGGCCGTTCTCCGTGCGGAAGGTCTCGGCGGAGACGCCGTCCACCGTTGCGCGCCAGCCGCGCTCGTAGGGGATGGAGGTGTACAGCTCCTGGCCCTCCTGCACGTCCAGCTGCAGGACCAGCTTGGTCTCGCGCACCTTGTCCAGACGCAGGACCTCGTTCCGCAGGGGAGCGAAGTGCTGCTCGAACAGGGCCTCGTCGAAGGCATAGAACAGCTTGTCCCGCAGGAAGACCTCGCCGGACCCCTTGTTGTCCTCTTTGGAGAGGATGGTCATGATCAGCGAGACCTGCTCGCCCTCGGCGTATTTGCCCAGCGGGATGATCCCGTCGTCGGTGGAGCTGGACAGATACGTGTTGTACCATTCGCGGTTGATCCAGATGTTGACCTTGCGGGGATAGCTCGACGGGAACGCGGCGTAGAGCGTCATGTTCTCCTGGCCCGGCACGAGGAACTCGATGTGGCTGTTGCGGCCGGTCTCCTCGATATAGTACTTCATATAGCCCTCGCCGTACTGCTTCTGGGCCACGTTTTCAAAGACGATCTCCACATCCTCGCTGCGCAGGGGGCGGTAGAACTCGATGACCTCGTCGCTGCCGACCATGGCGGAAAGCATCCGGTTCTGCAGGTCGAATGGGTTTTCCCGCTCCAGCTCGGCGTCGTAGGCGGTATAGCCGCTGCTGACGGGGAAGCAGACGGGCATGGCGTGCTCGTTCTCATAGATGAACAGCTCGCCCACGGAGCCGATCTGCGTGAGGCCGTAGTTGTTCTCGTTGTCCTGGATGACGTATTTGATGCCCAGGATCGAGTCGGTGCTCAGGATGGGCGAGACGTACCGGGTCCAGTGCGAGCCGGTGGAATAGCCCATCTCCTTGAGATAGGCGATGGCGTCGGCGTTCAGCGTCGAGCTGGAGTGGCTGACGCCGTACAGCCGCAGGGCCATGGGGTCGTTGACGCAGCGCGTCTTGGTCTTCTCCGTGCGGTAGAAGCTGTCGTCCCGGGCGCGGATCCAGTTGGCCGCCTCGTAATACGGGTCCACGAAGCTGCGGTAGGACACGCGGGAGGAATAGACCACGTCCGCGTCGATCAGATTGATGTTGATGAAGGCGTTGAGGTACAGCTCGGCGCAGACGAAGCCCAGCATGACGGCCATACAGACCCGGTTGGACCGGCCGCGCCGGTGGGCGTCAAAGGCCAGCAGCGAGAAATAGATCACCGCCAGCGCGATGGAGCCCCAGATGGTGATGCGGGTGTCCAGCCACTCCAGCTCCATGGTGTCGACGTAGAAGATCAGCGCCAGGTTTGCCAGCAGGCTGATCCCCACCGCGCCGGGGGAATAGCCGCCGTCCACGTTGGAAAACGCCTCGTAGCTCATGATGAGGAAGAAGGCGCACAGCAGGAAGGAATAGCGATAGTTCAGCCAGTTGGGGTTCTGCATGCCGTGCCAGAACAGGTCCACGGTGGACATGTTCATGCTGAGGAACAGCACGGCGCAGAGGATGGTGCTCATGATCTTTTTGCGGACGCTGATGCGCCGGTTGGCGTAGAACAGCGGCAGGGACAGCAGCGTCAGCGTGCCGGTGAACAGGGTCGGAAGACCCTCGGGGCGGCAGGTGTCGTACGCGCCGAAGAGCAGCTTGGGCAGGACCTCGACCAGCTTGAACTTCTGGGTCAGCTCGTAGGACGGGTGAGAGAAGTCCAGCTTGCCCAGCGAAAGGGAGAAATAGGTCGGGATCAGCACGATGCAGGACATCAGCGCGGCCAGGATCGAAAAACCGGCGAACTGCAGCCCGCGCTTCAGAAAGAGCTTGGCGAGGCCGCTGCGGGGCGCCTCTTCGTTGGTGAAGAAGGAATAGAAGAAGTAGAGCGCCGTGAAGATCGCCACCATATAGCCGATGTAGAAGTTGGCCAGAAAGGCGTAGGTCAGAGCCAGAGTGTAGAGCACGAACTTCCCCTGGCGGACCAGCCGGTCCACGCCCAGCATGATCAGCGGAAGCGCGATGAGCGCGTCCAGCCACATGGGGTTCATCTGGTGCATGACGAAATAGGACATCAGCGAGTACATGCAGCAGTAGATGAGGATCTTCACCTTCTGGCCGCCGCGGGTGGTGTAGAGGAAGTGGCCGAAGGCCAGCGACGCGCAGGAGGTCTTCAGCAGGGCGGTGGTCAGCAGCGCCTCGGTGATATAGCCCTTGGGGAAGAGCACGTAGACCAGCATGAAGGGGCTGGCCGTGTAGTAAGCGAAGATGCCGAAGAACTCGCCGCCCAGCGCGCGGCTCCAGTTGTACATCAGGCTCCCGTGGCCGAGGATCGCGTCCCGGAAGGCCTCGTAATAGTAGATGTACTGGGCGTTCAGGTCCAGCACCAGCAGCGAGTCGTCCCCGAAGGGGAAGACCTTGAAGGTGAGATAGACCAGCTCCAGCACCACGGCGGGCAGGAAGAACAGGACGAGATAGAACAGGCGGCGGTCCCGCTTTTTGCGGAGCGCGGCGCGTTCGATCTCGGTCATCTCGGCCCGGGGCTTGCGTTTCCGGAAAAGTCGTTTCAGCATGGTGCGATTCTCCCTGTTTTATCGGTCGGTGCGGCGGGCGACGATCCAGCGGGGACGGCCCTTGACTTCTTCATAGATCCGCGCCAGATAGAACCCCACGACGCCGAGGGCGATCATCAGGATCGCGGCCAGCGCCAGCAGGATCACGGCGGTCCAGCAGAACAGCTCGTTGGCGTGCTCGGCGAAGGGGAAGCAGAGGGTGAAGATCGCCAGCGCGGCGGCCAGCAGGAAGCTGACGCAGCCGGCCCCCGTCACCAGCTGGAGCGGGGCGGCGGAGAAGGACGAGATGGCCCCCAGCGCCAGCCGGACCAGCTTGACCGGCGTGAACTTCGAGCGGCCCGAGCTTCGCTCGGCGACGGTGAAGAGCACTTCCTTCTTGCGATAGCCCGGCCAGTCGGACAGGGCGCGGAAAAAGGTCTGGCGCTCGGGCATGGCGTTCAGATCGTCCACGATGCGCCGGTCCATGAGCTTGAAGTCGCACATGTTGTCCAGATCGACGCCGGACATGGCGCGGAGCAGCCGGTAAAAGGTCTTGGAAAACAGCTTGTACGTCAGGGATTCCTTCTGACGGGCGCGTTTGCGGCCCTCGACGATGTCGGCCTCGTCCGCGCGCCAGACGGCGTACATCTCGGCGAGGGTCTCCGGCGGGAACTGGAGGTCGGAATCGATGACGGCGGCGCAGGCGCCGCGCGCCTCGGCCAGACCGGCGAAGATGGCGCTCTCCTTGCCGAAGTTGCGGGAAAAGGACACGCCGCGGACGCGGGGATCCTTCCGGCTCTCCTCCAGCACGGCCGCCCAGGTCGCGTCGCGGCTGCCGTCGTCCACCACGATGAGCTCGTAGGGGATGCCGGCGTTCTCCATGACCGACCGGATGGCGGCGCAGAGGCGGGGGACGTTGTCCTGTTCGTTCATCGCCGGGGCGACGACGGACAGCATCCCGTCAGTTCTCGTTTCCACTGTTTTCCCTCCTGTTTTTTCTGAAGATGAAGAGCTTGCTGAAGACATAGTTCAGGATGACCACCACCACGGCCAGGATGACCTTGGCGATCATCTTGCCGCCGATCCGGACGAAGCCCAGATCCAGAAGCCACGCGTCCATGCCGAGCACGTCCACCAGCAGCCAGAGCCCGGCCTCTTCGATGCCGAGGCTCAACAGCCGGGCCGAGGCGAAGGACGGGATCTCGCGCAGCAGGACCCGGGGAGCCCAGCTTTTGGACTCGAACACGAAGAGCTTGTTGGTGAGATAGGCGAAGATCACTGCGGCGATCCACGCGACGACGTTGGAGAGCAGATAGAACTTTTCGCCGAACGCCACGTTGCAGAGCTTGAAGACGACGAAGTTGACCAGCGTGGTCAGCGCGCCGAACAGGACGTAGAGCAGGATCTCGCGGTATTTTGCCCAAAGGGCCTTGATCTTTTGCATAGCCTCTCCCGCCGCGCGGGGGAAGCGCGGCAAATCAAATGACAGGATGGCGGCGCGCGCCGCAGTTTCCGCGCGGGCCGCGGACGGGACCGGGCGGTCCCGGTCACGGCCATTATGACACGGAAAGAAAAAAGAAAAAAGGAAAAAAACTTTAAGCCTTTTTAAGGATATACCAAAACGGCGGCAAAGTCAAGGGCAACTTGGACGGAAGGCCCTGTTGAGAGCGCCAAAAAATTTCTTTTGGATTTTAACCGAATTGTAACCCTTTTGAAGTCCATCTGTGGTATAATAGACGCATGCCGAAGTGGGGCGCCGCAGCGGGATCTCCGGACCGGACGCGCTCCGCACAGAAAGAGGAACCGGATGGTCTTTTCAACACTCACCTTCGTCTATTTCTTTCTGCCCGTATGCCTGATCCTGTACTTTCTTGTACCGGGCATCCGGGCTAAAAATACGGTCCTGCTGGTCATGAGTCTGATCTTTTACGCGTGGGGCGAGCCGGTCTGGATCGTTCTGATGGTGCTGACCGCTCTGGTGAACTATCTCTGCGGGCTGGCCATCGGCCGGGCGGAGACCCGGCGGAAAAAGCGCGCGTGGGCCGCGGCGTCCATCGCCGTCAGCCTGGGGGCGCTGGCGGTGTTCAAGTACACCGGCTTCGTCATCGAGAACCTGAACCTGATCCCCGGCGTCGCGATCCCCGCCTGGAAGCTGACGCTGCCCATCGGCATCTCGTTCTACACGTTCCAGGCCCTGTCCTATACCATCGACGTCTGCCGCGGGAACACGGCGGTCCAGCGGTCCTATCCGGACTTTCTGCTGTACGTCAGCCTGTTCCCACAGCTGATCGCGGGGCCCATCGTCCGGTATTCCGACGTGGCCGCCGAGATCACCTCGCGCCGCGCCACCCTTCAGGATTTCACCAAGGGCGCCACGCGCTTCCTCACCGGGCTGGCCAAAAAGCTGCTGCTGGCCAATTTCTGCGGCGAGCTCATCGAAAAGTACATCGGGACCCAGACGGCGCTGGGCGGCTGGGTCGGCCTCTGCATGTTCGCGTTCCAGATCTATTTCGACTTCTCCGGCTATTCAGACATGGCCATCGGGCTGGGGCGGATGCTGGGGTTCCACTTCAAGGAGAACTTCGACTATCCCTACTGCTGCGATTCGATCACGTCCTTCTGGCGGCGGTGGCACATCTCCCTGTCCTCGTTCTTCCGGGATTACGTCTATATCCCGCTGGGCGGCAACCGGCGGCACGCGGTGCTGAACCTGTTCCTGGTCTGGGCCCTGACGGGGCTCTGGCACGGGGCCAGCTGGAACTTCATCCTGTGGGGCCTGTATTTCGGCACGCTGCTGGCGCTGGAGAAGTACGTGCTGCGCGGCGTTCTGGAAAAGACGCCGCGGCTCCTGCGCCGGATCGGCGCGCTGTTCCTGGTGCTCATGGGCTGGGCGCTGTTCTACTTCGAGGACATGAGCGCGCTGGGGACCTTCCTGGGCCAGCTCTTCGGCGCGACGGGGCGGTTCTCCAGCGCGGCGGTAGGCACGATGCTGCTGAACAACGTCGTGCTGATCCCGGTCTGCATCCTGGTCTGCACACCCGTGGGCCGCATGCTGCACGCGCTGAACGTCCGGATGCGCCGGACGAAGAAGCTGCCCATGCATCTGGCCGCGGCCGCCACGCTGGGATACGACACGGTGCTGATGGCGGTCTGCACCGTGGTCATGGTGTCCAGCACCTACAACCCGTTCCTCTATTTCCGGTTCTGACCGGACGCGGACGGAGAAAGGAGCCCATACGACGTGAAAAAATGGTACATCGCGCTGTGCGCGTTCTTTGCGGTGCCGCTGCTGGTCCTGTTCGGCTGGTCGCTGGCGGACCGGGACCGGGCGGTCTCGCCATCGGAGAACCGGGACCTCGCCGCCTTTCCGGCGTTCTCCCTCTCGAGGCTGTTCTCCGGCGAGTTCACCCGAGACTTCGAGACGTATTTTTCGGACCAGTTCCCCATGCGCGAGCGCTTTCTGGACGGGGCGAAATACGTCAACTCGCTCTATAAGATCACCTTCGGCCGGGACGTCACGCTGGACGTGCCCGTGGACGACAAGTGGGAGCACGGCGGGTCCATTGATCCGGACAAGGATCACGACGCGCTGATGACCACCTCCGGAACGGCGCACGCCGTCGCCACGACGTCGGACGGGTCCTCCGCGTCGGGCGGCCCGTCCGTTCTGACGCGGGACACCTCGTCCGAAAGCGCGTCGGACACGCAGCCGACGACGCCGGACGGGACGGCTTCGTCGGAGAGCGTGTCGGGATCGGCCTCGCAGGACACGCGGCCGTCCTCTTCCGATGCGACGGATCCGACGGAACAGACCCCGGCCACGAGCCGGACGGAGATCCCGGACCCCTGGGGCACCGAGCAGACGCAGGACGGCGACATCACGAGCCTGGAATCCGGCATCCTGATCATCGGGGACCGCGCCATGGAACGGGTCTATAAGGTGGACAGCTATCTGGACCACTACGCGGAGACGGTGAACCTAGTCAACCGGGCCATGCCCGGCGTCCGCGTCTATGCGGTGCTGGTCCCCAAGTCCGTCGAGTTCAACGCCCCCATGGCCTACCACAGCGGGCCGGCCTCTCAGCTGGCGGCCATCAACTACGCCTATGCCCGGATGGATCCGGACGTGGTCTGCGTCGACGCCTATACGAACCTGTTCGAGCACCGGGACGAGCCCGTCTATTTCCGCACGGACCACCATTGGACCCAGCGGGGCGCCTATTGGGCCTTCCGCGCCTTCTGCGGCGCGGCGGGGCTGTCCGCCCCGGCGCTGGAGAGCTATCCCGCCGAGACGGTGACGGGCTTTCTGGGCACCATGTACGCCTATACCAGGAACTACGCCCAGTCTGCGGCGCTGAAGGACCATCCGGACGACGTCGAGATCTTCCGGCCCCTGGGCGCGGCGACCATGACGGTCTATCCGGACTTTTCGCTGGCCGACGGGTCCGAGCGGAACATCATCTACTCTTACGACTATGCGCAGGATTCGCTGGACGCTTCGGCCAAGTACATGGTGTTTCTGGGCGGCGACCGGCCCATCTGCCGCATCGTCAACCCCGGCGCGGCCAACGGGCGGAAGCTGCTGATCCTCAAGGAGTCCTACGGCAACGCGTTCACGCCCTTCCTGAGCGACGTGTTCGAAGAGGTCTGGGCCGTGGATCCCCGCGAGTTCAACGGCTCCGGCGAGCCGGCGTTCGACGGTCTGGCGGCCTTCGCCGCCGAACAGGGCATCACCGACGTGATCGTGCTGAACAACGTCCAGTCCGCCATCCCGAACTATATGTCCAACATCCGCGCCCTCATCGGCGCCGAGTAAAACGCAGAGAAACCGGAGAAAGAAACCAACTATGAAAACACGAAACAGAATCGTCAGCCTGATCCTTGCCGCGGCCATGCTGACCGCGGTGCTCGCCGGCTGCGGCGGGACCGAGCCGGAGACGACCACCACCGCCGCCACCACGGCGGGGACCACGGCCGCTCCGACGGAGCGGACCGACACCCTTGCCACCGGGTCCCAGACCGTCATCATGACGCGCAGCACCACCTCCGGGTCGGAGAGCGCCCCGGAGACGCCGGCGTCCACCGAGCCTACCGGCACCGCGGAGCCCACCGACACCACCCCTTCGGAGGCCTCCACCGAAGATTCGCCGGCCGTCTCCATCGGCCCCGGCACGCTTCCCTCCACGGAGGACACCACCGCGCCGTCCGGCGGCACCGAGACCACCGCGCTGCTGGCGGCGGCCCGGACCGGGACCGTCCGCGACATCAGCGGCGTGCTGACCGTGGGCTCGTGGGCCATGGAGTACTACTACGCCAGCGATTCCGGCCTTCAGAGCTATGCCAACCAGATCAGCGCGGTCAAGTCCTATCTGCCGAACGTCAACGTCTACGCCATGTTCATCCCGGTGGCCATCGCCTTTTACTGTCCCGAGGGCCACAGCGGCGGCAGCGACCAGCGGGCCGTCATGGAGCGGTGGTACGATATGATGCCGAGCGTCGTGGGCGTGAACACCTACGGCGAGATGGCGGGCCATGCGGACGAGTATATGTACTTCCGGACCGACACCCACTGGACCCAGCGCGGCGGGTATTACGCCTATCGCGCGTTCTGCAAGGCCGCGGGCTTCACGCCCAACGACATCGGCGCCTATGACTACGCCGCCGACACGGGCTATCTCGGCTATATGTACGCCATCCTCAAGAACTCCAGCGTGGGCTCGCTGATGAGCGCGAACCCCGACACGGTGGAAAAATTCAAGCCCCTGTCCGACCTGACGGCCACCGTCTACCAGAGCCCGGCCATGAGCGGCGGCTACGGCGTCTCGGTGGTCAACATGGACAGCACCAACTACTATGCCTTCACCGGCGGCGACCAGCCTCTGATCTGCATCGAGAACGCCTCGGTCTCCAACGGGCGCGTCGGCATCGTGACCAAGGACTCGTACGGCAACGCGCTGGTGCCCTTCCTGTGCGATCACTTCGAAACGCTCTACGTCATCGATCAGCGCTATTTCAACACGGACTCCACCTATTCCATGAACATCGTCAGCTTCGCCCAGAGCCACGGCGTCACCGACATCATCGTCGAGGCCAACGCCTTCAACGCCTCGGCCTCGGCCTCGACCTTCGGAAAGATGGTGCCGTAAGGCGCGCCGCGCCAAGTTGCACAATTCCGACCCGGTCAGCTTTGTGGAATATGCCTATTTGAAATTCCGTTCATTTTCCTGTATAATAGTGTTGCAGAGGAAGCGGCATGAGACAGCGCGGATCTGTCGCATGCCGCTTTTCCGATCCGGAGAAAGGGTGTTCGGGATGGAACGAGGACAGGAACTTCCGCACAAGGTGGGCGAGACCGTCGTCTACCGGAACGGGTGCATCTATCGCGTCGACGATATCCGCTCGGCCGATCTGGGCACCGGCGAGCGGCTGTACTATGTGCTGCGCCCCGTGTTCGAGGAGCGGTCGCTGACCTACGTTCCCGTGGATTCCGACGCGGTGGGGCGCATCATGCGCCCCGTCCTGTCCCGGGACGAGATCGACCGGGCGATCGCCGACGCGGAGCAGACGGACCTCGACTGGCCCGCGGACTCGAAAAAGCGGGCCGAGGCCTATGAGCGGATCATCGTGGACGGCGACCCGGTGGGAACGCTGAAGCTGTTCAAAAAGCTGTCCGAGCACAAGGCCGCCATCGAAAAGATGCGGAAAAAGCTCTATGCCAGCGACGCGCGTATCCTGGCCAGCGCCGAAAAGGCCGTGACCGAGGAGTTCGCCTTTTCGCTGGGGATCCAGCGGTCCGAGGTGCTGCCGTACATCCGGCGGCGCGTCGCCGCGGGCGCGTAAGCGCACCGATCGCGAAAAAACACCGCCCCGGGCGGCTTTCTTTCGGAAAGCCGCCCGGGGCGGTCCTTGCCGCGGGGAAAAACGTGCGCTCAGCGGGCCCCGGCGCCGTCCGGCGAGAACGGCGGGCAGATCCAGCGGCGCTTTTCGGCGCTTTTACCGGTTTGGATCGCGCCGGCGGGGCAGTGCTGGAGACAGGAGAGGCAGAACATGCAG